>NZ_JAYKSL010000011.1:0-168027 GCF_035481585.1 Salipiger marinus
TGCGGGCGCAGGCGCGGGCGATCACGCCGCGCATCGCAGACAGGGTGGCGTCGGTGTAGAAGTCTTCCGCCCGGCCCATGCGGGTGATGGTGCGCACCGGCACCATTGAATAGCCCAGCGACCCGGCATTGTGCCCGACCACATGCGCGCCGATCTCGCCCCACGCCCGGCCCTCGATGACCTCGCCATCCGGGAAGATCACGCCGTGATAGCCGATGTCGCGCCAGCCCTTGGCGAGGTGCCAGCGCCGGATCTCGGCGAACATGGCGGCGTTGGTTTTGCCCTGCCACCAGCTGGTCGGCGTGGCGGTGGTGTGCAGGGCGAAGAGCGTCACCAGATGCCCCGCCCTGCCCTGAAACAGCCGGTTGCCGTGGCCGGGCCGCAGCGGCAGGCTGGCGGGCTGCGTGGTGGCCTCGATGACGGCCCCAGAGCGCGGCAGGCCCTCAACAGATATCAACTCGCCAAGGGTCCGGTCCAGCTCCGGCGTCCATGCGCGGCTCAGCGGCCCCTCGGTCAGATAGCCCAGGTCGATCAGCGCCCGCCCGATCTGCAGCACCGGGTCACCCCACCGCCCCTGACGCCCCGCGCGCAGCGCCTGCAGCCCGGCGCGGGTCTTCGGCCCCCAGAGCCCGTCTGCCGGGCCGACCGTGAAGCCAAGCGCCGACGCAGCCGCCTGCAGCAGGCGGATTTCCTGTCTCATGGTGGTCTCCAGATATGAGAAAGCCCCGCGCGAGGCGGGGCTTGAAGGAACATCGTGAAATTTAAGTCCGGATTTGCCAGAATCGTTGGCTGTCGCTATATTTTAAGGCGAGCGCGGCAAGTTGATGTTCAACGTCTGCGGTATACCCCACCTCCAGACTGCCGCGCTCACCCTGACACAGAATGAACACTATGCTGCGGGCTCTGATTGAGGTAGCGCCCTCAGTTGTGAGCGCAGCCTGCTGTTTTCTCGAGTCGGGCCGCATGCTTTGCCCGCTGCGCTCACGCGGCCCATGTCCCTACTTTGCATTCCTACCGCCTCCGCCGCCTGCCCCGGCGCGCAGCAGGCCCATGACGAAGCGGGACAGCGCGGGGGCCTCCACCCCCAGCGCCAGCAGGCCCAGCATGGGATAGACCCACTCGGGCACTTCCTTGGCGAGGATATCGAGGCCGATATCGGCCACGAAAAGGGCGATGATCGCCAAGAGGCTCAGCACCTGCGCCCAGCGGACGCGCTTTTCTGTTTTGCTCATGCCGGGCAGCACGCCTTGCGGATACCGCGCTGGATCAGGCGCACGGTCGACCATACGGCGAGGAACTGGAGCCCGCCGCTGGCGGTGGTGAGGGCCGCCAGCGTGACAATCGCGAACGGCAGAAGCCCGGCATAGGCGTCGAGATAGTGCCGCGACATGGCGGTGAGGATGGCGGGGATCATCTGATCACCCCTCCAGCAATGCGGCGCCCCACAGGAGCCAACCACGCGCCTGCAGGGCGTCCACGATCACTGCCGCCAGAAAGTCATCCCCCAGAGCGGACGGGTGGAAATCCTCCTCGCTCTTTGTCAGAGACCGGGGCCAAATGCCGTTGGCCACATCCGCCTCATCCTCTGGCGAGCCGTCACTCAGCGCAAATGCTAGTTCAAGGGTCGGCACCCAGTTTGGACCACACACCTCCCTCAGCTCGTCTCGCCGCCGATCCCACTCCGCCCGCGCGGCGGAGCCATAGATCTGGTTTTTGGCGGGTGCGGACTCAAGCACGAGCCACCGATCAGTCTGGATCGTGCCCAGAATCCTCTTCAGCGCGGCGGGCATCAAAAACGATGCCCCCATCTCTCCGATGATCAGAGTCGAATTGCGCCATTTACGGTTTGCCGCCGCGTAGCGAATAGCCTGCTCCTCCAGCGTGGTTCCCCCGACTGCATCGGACGAGAGAGCCAGATATCCGGATATGTCCTCGTCCGCGAGCAGCTTGTTGATGTTATGCTGCGGGCGATAGAGCGTCATAAAAGAGTCGCCTAGGATATGCACGGGCGGGCCAATGCCGTCGCGCCCGATAGCCTCAATCTCCGCCGCGCTCACATCGCGATTGTAGATCGTGAGCGTATGCAGTGTGCCACCAGACAGAGGCCCAGCGGGGCCTACCGCAGCGGTATAGCTGCACCCGAGACAGATTACCGCGATGTCAGGGATCGTGGTGACGACGCGCGCGCCAGCCGGGCCAGCATCGCGGAAATCACCATTGTCGGGCTGGTATTTGACCTGCTCACCATTGTGTAACCACAGCATCTGACGGTGGCGGCCAGTCGCTGGATATGTCGCGGTTTCGCCGTCTATGGATACAAGCGACAGATTGATGGTCTGGCCAGAGGTGTCGTAGTAGTTGCCGATGATGCGGATTGGCGTATTGGTGCCGACCGGCGGCTGAGCGCGCAGATTCCCCGTATTTCCCGTGCTTTCGCGGACCTGCCAAAAAGAGCCCGACTTACCCTCATCGGTCATGTCCATCGTGGTATCAAATACGATGACCTGATAGCCGTCTGCCGAGTCAATCGGCGTAGCTGGCGTCAGCAGATAGCTGCCGTCGCCATTGTCGGTCAGGTCAGATAGTGATTTCACCGCCCCGTCCCAATAAAACCGAGCATTGTCAAAATCGACGTGCACCTGCGCATTACGTGGCAGCCACCACGGGTCAATCACCGTGCCCGCACCCAGATCCCACCATTGCGCCCCGTCGCACCATGCCCGGATCGGAGGCTGGCCGACCAGTAGCACCTCCCGATCATACTGCCCGGCCTCGGTTGGATCTGGTAGCTGCCAGACGCGCTCCAAACGTCGCCCACGGCCCGCCACGCGCGGGCGAAGGTCGATGACATCTGCCGTTTGGACGGCGAGCGGGTTGCCACCAGTGGTCCTGACCCAAGCGCCCGCCTGATCGTCGACGGGCGCAACAAATCGCTCAGTATCGACCTGATGCTCCTCTGGCTGGATCAGCGCAGACCACTCATAGAGGCCCTGTCGCCCAAACTCTTGCAGATATACCGGCGACCACAGCGGCCCGGTGGCGCGCAGGGCGGCGACAGAGGGCGCTTTGACCGGCACGCCCTGCACCCGCTTGTAGCGCGCGCCATCCGCGCCAACTAGAACGTCAGGCGGTGCCGAGGCGGACATGGTGTCGGTCGGGTCATAGGCCCATTGCCCGCCGAGGCCGTCATGCGCCGCATAGCCGCCCTTCAGGGTGATCACGGTCACGTCGCTGGGCCGCGAATAGGTCGCAACATCGGCCATGGTGTCGAGCGTCTCGGTGGCCACCAGAGACGCCGCATTGGCAGCGTCAATTGCGGCTTGAGCCTCGGCCACCATCCCCGACAGGTCACCGATATCCGCCAGTGCCAGATCGGTGATCTCGGCCACGCGCAGCGTCTCCACTGCGGTGGCGCCATCTTCGCCATAGGTCTGGATATAGGGGCAGGCGTAGACCGCGCCGGGGGGCGGCGCGATCACGCCCTCCACGTCGAGTGCGGACAGGCGCGCCGAGAGCTGGATCAGCCCGGAGGACGTGAGCGCATCCGATCGGGTCTCCAGCGTCTGGAGGCTGATCTGCGCTTTGCCTGCGTCGAGCCACGCCACGCGCAGCCCGACCGCGTGGTTGTTCGGGTCTGCCGGGTTCAGCGTCCGCCGGAATCGGGCGGTGATCTCCCACACGTCGCGCCCGAGGGCGATGGGATTCCGGACGGCGATGGCCCCCGCCCCGGTCAGCGCGTAGCACAGGCCGGAGCCGGAGACGCTGGCAACGCCGGTGCCCGACAGCGCCGCCTTATCGGCGCCCGCGCCGGTGAGCGTGGTCGAGAAGGCCTCGGGGTTGTCGCCGGGCCGGTCGGGAGCGTGGATCGTCCGCGCGTCGGTGGCAGCGAGGTCATCAGCCTCTGCCTTTCCCTCCAGCGCCGCCTCCAGCCCGGTGACGCCCGAAATTGCGTGCGCGTGAGACAGCGCCGCCTTGCCGTCAAGCGCCGCCTGCAGGCCGGTCGTTTTGGCCACAGAGAATGCCCCGTCCGGAACCACAGGGGCACTGGAGAAGGTCTTGACCCCGGCCACGGTCTGCGCCCCGGTCAGAGCGACCACCGCATCGGCATTGGCCTTCGGAGTAATCGCCGTGACCACGTATTCAGTGGTCGCGATCCGCGCGGTGTTGTTGCCAGCCGCTGGGGTGGGCGCGGTCGGTGTGCCGGCCAGCGCTGGGGAATCCAGCGGCGCCCTAAGCGCAATCGCGGCCAGCGCTGTGGACATATCCGCCTGCGAGGCCGCGCCGATGTTGGTGCGAGCGGTTCCGGGGGCGGGCACGTCTGAGAGGTTGGCCGAGGCAGACAGCTTCCCCCCGAGACCGGTCGCCTGCACCCAGGTCCAGTCACCCGCTCCAGTCCCGAATGCGGTATACTGTCCAGCATTGGGCACGGTGAGGCCGGTCTGCGGGTCGGTATGGCTGCCGGTGTCATTGTCTGACACCTCTGCCCGCTGACCGATCCCACTGGGCGCGAGCGAGGTCAGCCCGACCCAGCTCTGGCGCAGCAGGCTTGCATAGGCAACTGCATCCTCCAGCCCGATATATTCCTCGCGCATCTCCGTCAGGAGAGTGGTCATCTCCGCCGGGGACGGCTGCTTGTTGGGGTCAATCGGACTACCCTGAATGACCTCTTGCGGCGTCTTGCTCAGAGCCATGTGCTACCTCGTGCGGTGATTTGTGTCAGGAGATGGTGGTGGTGATGGGGCCAGACGCGGTGCCCGGGATCCCGGAGCCGTTGATCGGCGTCAGCCAGTAATAGACGGTCCCGGGGGCCAGCCCTGTTTCGGTCAGCGTGCCGTTGGCATTGGCCGGGGTGATGACAGTGCCGACAAGGCTGGCGTCGGCATAGGTGGTGGTCAGGCCGCGCCGGATCTCGACGGCGCGCATGTTCCCATCATTGGCCGCTGTCCACGCAAGATCGGCCTCGCCCGTGCCGCCGGTGGCCGAGGCGCTGACGAGTGCCGCAGGCGGCGTGGCGTTGGCCGTGACGGTGATCGTCTCGACGTCCGACCATTCGGTGCCCTTGCTGCCGCTGGACGTCACCGTTTTCCACTGCACGTCGTAGGTCGTGCCGTCCGCGACCAGCGCGGAATAGGCCTGCAGCTCGTCCATATCGACGGTGAAATACTCGTGGGCGAAGGTGCCCGTCGGGGCATACCGGAACCGGAAAAACAGATCGTCACGCGCCGGAGCATCAAACACCGCCCGCATGCGCACCGCCTGCCCTGTGTCGGTCTGGATGGCCTGCGAGGTCAGCACCACGCCGGTGGCGTCCGGCAGCCCCTCGTCAATCTCCAGCTCGGGCGTGGGCGCCGGGGGCGCGCCCTCTTCGCCAGCATTCAGCGTCCAGCGGTCGGGAGCCAGCGGCACCACGGCAAAAGCGCAGGCCATACCGTCAGGCTGCCGCCGGACCGGCGACGCGATTTCGCAGACCCCGGTAAACTGGCTGTCATAGGTCAGGTTGATGGCCCGCTCGCGCTGTGCGAGGATGCCCTTGACGGTGGTGCCGAGCGCGGCTTTCTGCGACGCCTGCTGCCGCCCGCCGCAGGCCTTGGCCAGACGCACCGCCTGATTATGGTTCTGGCAGGCCAGCACGTCGACAAAGAGAAAATTCGGCTCGCGCGCAGGATCATAGAACTGCGGGTTCTTCCAAGGTGCGCAGGGCTGCTTGGTGTAGCTGTGATCCGGGCTGATGTAGTTCACCACGACGCCATCCATGGGCTGATCACCGTCGTCCATGATCTGCGTCGCAGCGGTGAAAATGTCGCGGGAGGCAGTGAAGCTCAGCGTCGGGGCCACATATTTTCCGATGACGGGATAGGCGCGGCCCTGATCGTCATAGGCGACAAAGGCGTCCATCGCCTTCAGGATCTCTTGCTCAGCCGCCTGCCGCGTCTGGGTGTCAGGGATCGCCACCCCGGCGCGGTAGCGGGGCACCGGATCGCCGTTGCGGTCAGTAAGCAGGTCGTCGCAATCGTCGGCAGCCGCCGCCACCATGTCCCAGTTGATGAGTGTGTGATCCTGCGCGCGCCCCCATCGGTTGAGGCGCCACCATGCCCATAGGATTGCCGGATTGCCGTCGCCCGGCAGCCATGTGGCCGGGTCGGAGACGTCGACACCCTCGACGCGAGGATCCGGGACGCGGCTGAAATTCGCGACCAGCTGCACCGCAGGCTCTCCGATGCCGATGGGGCCGCGGAATCGCCGCATGCGGGCCAGCGCGGGCTGTCTGATCGAGGCGCAGCGCACGATCGAATAGCATACCCCGGCAAGGAAGAAATCCTCGGGCAGCGCCGGGAAAGCGTCGGTGAAGCGCGCGGGCAGATCGCCGTAGGGCTGATCGGCGGTCGGGGTGACCGTGTAGACGTCATAGGCGATGCGCTTTTCGCCGTTGTTGTCCCAGATCTCGGCGTCGTTGTTCCAACAAAATTCGTCAGTGATAACAGACCCTTTGCGCAAGGCATCCGACCACGGCTCGGTGAAGCTGAAGACCGCCTCATCGGCCCCGACTACCACATCATCCGTCAGTTCCCAGCGGCCCGGAGATAGGTCACTGCCAAAGCCGACCGATACCGTCTCGAACAGCAGGCCCCGCGCCACGCTTGCGCCGCTGGCCATGTCCGACGCCCGGGAGAGCGAGAACAAGGGCGTGCCTGATCCAGTGGTGCCGCCCGTGGCCTCCGCGTCATAGGTGCCATTTTCGCGCGCGTCGGTCTGGGCCGTCAGCAGCACCCTGTCCTCATCCACCAGCTCGTCACTCGCGACGAGGCCGCTCAGATCAACGGGGGCGGTAAAAACGCGGTTCACCGCGTCGCCGATGCGCTGGTCATACTGCTGCAGCTGGACCGGGATGCCATCGAGGTAATACTGCGGCTCGCCGACCAGCTCAGCGTCGCCGTGGATCACCACATACCAAAAGTTCCCGCCGGAATCGTATTCGGCAAAGGCGCCCGCCGCGCCGCCGATCTTGACCCTGCCGCCCAGCTGATAGCGCTCCGCCTGCGCGATGCGCGTGTTGACCTGCGCCTGTTCGATGCGCGGCGGCTCGGGCTGATCCGGGCGCAGCAGATACGCGATGCCGACGTTAAGGAGCAGAGTTCCGAGGATATTTTGCCCCAGAAATGCGCCCAAGGCATAGCCGACGGCGGTCAGGCCACCGATGGCGCTTGCCGTAGCCGCTGCGACACCCGCCGCACCGGAGCTCGTGAACCCCGCGATGAAGGCGCTTACCGGGTCAGCCGCCGCCAGCGTGGGCGTGATGATGGCCGAGGTGGTCAGCAGGATGAACCGCATCACGCGCATGGCCACGCCTCCAGCACCGGCGCCGGCCAATCGACCAGCCCACGCCCCTCCAGTCTGAGCATCGTCTGTCGTCCCCCTAGAAATATGCCCGTGATCTCGTGGCCGAACATGTCGACCACCACCGCCGCGCCCGGCACCGGCTCGCCCGGCACGAACCCGGCCCGCGCCATGCCGTGCCGCATCAGCCCCAGCGCGCCGCCGTGGCGCAGGCAGATCGCCTCGGCGCCCTCGGGCGTGCAGTAGCTGCCCCGCCACGGGGCCGCCGGATCGATGCCCGTGCGGTCCAGCAGGTAATCGCAGACGCTGATGATGCAGTCGGCGGGGCCCCATGCGAACGGCTCCGACCGCCAGCGCGCCCGGGCCCGTTCGACAGCCGGGTGATTATCCAACACGGAACGTCCTCTGGCTGTTCTTGGCCACGAACACGCAGCCCGAGTCGCTTTCCAGCCCCAGCAGCCGCGCGCGGTCGCGCTGGCTGGTGTCGGTATAGGTGCCTCCAGGATAGCGGGACCGTCCCGCCTCGCCAGAACGGCACGTCACTGACGCGGCATAGGTCATGATGATTTCGCCACCGTCTCCGGGCCGGGCCATCTCGCGAAAGTCGGCGCCGCGCATCGTCAGCCGGGCATTGAAGCGGATCGGCTGCTGCGGCAGAAGGCCCTCGCCTTCGGGGATGATCACGTCATAGATGACCAGCTGGCGGCCTTTGACCTTGGTCTGATCCGCCTTGAGCGCGTCGAAGGTGTCGCGGTCCATTTTGGGGATGCCGAACACATAATCCGGGGCTACTCCATCTCTGTCGTCGCGGATCTCCGGCGCGCTCATCGCGTTCAGGCCAAAGCCGTCGCGCGTGCCGAGCCATTCGTTTGCCGCCAGCACACGCCCACCCATGTCAAGCGGATCGCCCACGCCCGTCGTGGTGGTCAGCAGCCCCACGCCATCCCAGAGCCGGGTCGGGGCGCCGTCGAAGTCGAAGAAGAAGCACCGGCGGACCGTGGCCTGAATGTCCCATGCGTCGTCGGCGCCGCCGAGGTGCGCCAGCAGTTCGCTTTCGAAGCTCATACCAACGCCTCCACGAAAACGGCATCGCCGAACGTCATGTGGCGCCCACTGACGAAGGTGGTCATCACCGACGCCGCGTTGGCGCAGACAGCCAGCATCCTGGGCCGGAATTTCAGCGCGTGATCCGTGGTCAGCGGGCGGCGCAGTGGCGGGCTGACAGTGATCGTCGCCACATCGTCGGCGTCATAGGAGATATCCATGACCGCATGCGCGAAGTCATAGGCGCCGACCGTGAAGCCCACCACATGGCCGATCTTCAGCACCTGTCCATAATCGCCAAGATCGGCGGAGACACTGGTCGCGCCCCGGGCAGCGGCGGCGGTCACCGGCGCTGTCGGGTTCCATTCCCAATAGGCGCCGGTGGCCCACGGCTCGCCGTTATCCCAAGGCAGGCCGCCGCTTTCGGGACCGGACAGGGCCGCCGCCGATACCAGCTGCACGCTGTCATGCACCGGCACGCGCATCACCGCGCCGTTCATAATCCTGCTGATGGTCCAGCTGGCGTCGATGTTGGCCTCCTCCGTCACAAAGGCGGCGAAGCCCATGCGAAGCTCTGCCCGCCCGCCGGGCTCAGGGTTGCCCACGCGGACCCCGCCAAGGGTCAGCCCGGAATCTCCGGACTGCCCGCCCGCGCGAAACACCTGATTGAGAGGCACGCAGTTGGTGCGCCAGTCATAGATCGTTGGGGCATATGGCATCAGACGAGACCACCCTTGATGTTTATCTGCTGCTGCCAGCCGGGCAGGTTCTGGCGCACCTCGGTCAGAGTCTCCTCTCGCGTCTGTGCCATCGCGTTCGGCAACACACTCCTCAGCGCCGCGGCGATCTCCTCGCCCACACCTTGCTGCGCGCCGCGCGCGTCGATGTTGAAGGTCTGGCCGCCCTGCGGCTGCAGCATCCGCGCCGTGTCGACGCGCGAGGTGACCACCGCGCCGGTGCCGGTCGACCTGACCAGCTCCGGGCCGTATTCCCCGACGATGCCGTATTGTCCCATGCCGATGGTGCCGCCGCTGTCGAACAGGCCCGCGAATGTGCTCATGACCAGCCCGCCAAGCGAAGTGACGGCGGTGCCGCCCTGCGCGAGGATCTGCTTGTTGGCGATGGCTAGGGCCATCTGCTTGAGGACGTCCAGCAGTGCATCCTTGAGCGTGCCGGTGCCGTCGATCAGCCGGTCGATGGCCGAGGCACCCGCGTCTTGGAAGGACTTCCAGATGTCGGTGCCGTCGCTGATCGACGCCGTGGCCTTGTCGAAGGCTTCCTGCGCGAGGTCATAGGCCCCAGCGGCCTCGGTGGCGCTGATATGGCCCTTGTCCAGCGCGGCGTTGATCGTCTCCTGCGCCTGCGCGAAGTCCTGAGAGGCGGCCACGGCAGGATCTAGCGACGCAACGAGCGCGTCATAGGCCTCCTTGGTGCGGTCGATCTCGGCAGCACCTCCGCCACCTCCGCCGTCGATGCGGCCACGCCGGGAACCACCGCCAGATGCACGGCCTTGGCTGCTAGCGATAGGCGTCCGGCGACGCGGCGGCAGGTTGTCGAGATTGCCGAACCCCAGATTGCTGAACCCGGTGCCAGTGATCGTGTCCTCGATGCTACCGAGGCCGCCAAACCCGAGCCCGACGTTCGGCGTCTCGATGCCCGCGCTTTGGTTCAGCGCGGCGTTGTAGCGCAGCGCCTCATCCGCAGCGACGCCCATCTGTTCGGCGAGGAGCGCAGCCTCTCCGGTCAGGCCTGCGAGGCTTGTCTGGTAGATGATGCCACGAAAGCGGTCCGATTCATTTGCGGCGCCGCGCACGCCCGTCGCGATGCCTTTGGCGCTGTCTCCGGCATTCTCAAGCGATATGCCAAGCCGCTCTGCCTCGGCTCTGATTGCCGCGAGCGTGGCCTCCTGATCTGCGACCGATTGCTCAAGCCGGAGTTCGGTGGGGCGACGGTTGCGCCCGGACAGCGTGCTTTCCGCCCGGAACAGCGCCAGCGCGGCCTCTGCTGCGGACAGGTTTGCCGCGGCTTCCTCCAGCCGGGCCTTGGCGATGGCGCGGGCATACTCCACGCCGTCCTCTGTCGCGAGGTTCAGGTTCCCGATTGCAGTGCGCAGGCTGTCCGCCGCCGCCGTGTGGATGTCTGCCGCGTGTGCTGCCTCGCCCTGTGCGCGGCTGTGGGTCTGGAAGGCCCGATAGGCGAAGGCAGCCGCCGTCCCGAGGGCCACCAGCGGGATTGCGTTCACGGCGAAGGCCAGCGCGCCAGCGGCGGCTGTCGCAACCCCTGCGCTGGTCGCCAAGGCATAGAGCGCGGAAACGGCACTGGGCAGGCTGCGGAGGGCAATCAGCCCCAGCGATGCGCCGAGGATGTCGGAATATTCGGTCAACTCAGACAGCCCGCGCACCAACCCTGTCGCGCCCTGAACTGCACCACGCAAAGCCGCAGTTAATCCAGCGTCACCCAGCGCGAGGATAAGCCCCTCAAGCGCCGACATTGCCGATTTCAGATCGCCCCCAAGGTTATCGCGGATCGTTTCCGCCATCTCTTTGGTGGACCCGGCGGCCTTCTCGTTCGCAGCCGCGTAGGCTCCCAGCTTTTCCCGACCGTCGATCAGATAGCTAGCCGCAACGAGATACTCCCTTCCAAATAGTTCCGCCATCTGCGCTGTAGTCAGATTTGCGCCAGCCAGAGTTTCCAAGACCGGCACCAAACCGCGCGCTGAAATGTCGATATCCGTCAGTGCGACGCCAGCGTCTTTCAGTGCTGCTTGAGCTGCCGATGTGGGCGCCAAAAGGCTTGCCAGCATTGACCGCATGGCGGTTCCGGCCTCAGCTCCCTTTAGGCCACTATCACCTAGAACCCCGAGCGCGGCGCTGGCAAACTCAACCTGAACGCCGGCGGTCTTAGCGATCCCGCCGAATTTGATCATAGCAGACGCGGCCTGCTCAACAGATGTGTTGGACGACGCAGCCTGATTGGCGAGAGTATCCATAACTCGGGCCATGTCAGTGGACTGCAGACCTAGCGCCGAAACAGCGTCCGTCGCAAGATCCGACGCCAGCGCCAACCCAATGCCCGCTGCTGTGGCGAAATCCAGAACTTGCGGGATTGCCGCGATAGATTGCTGCGCACTCAACCCTGCGAGTGCCAAATATCCCAAGGCATCCGCCGCCTGTGTGGCTGAATATTCAGTGGCGGCGCCGAGTTCCTTGGCGATATCGCGCATGGATTCAAGGTCGGAAGAAGTGGCGCGCGATACTGCGGCAAGCTGCGACATGCTGCTGTCGAACTGCGCTATCCCACGAACGGCAGCAGATGCCCCGGCAAAGCCAACGTAACCGGCAGCCAGAGCGCCCAGTGCAGCCCCTGCTTTCGCGGCAAGGCTGCTCAGGTCGAAGAATTTTCGACCGGTCTTACCGACCTGTTCGCCTGCGCCCTTCGCAGACCGCGCCACATCGTCGCCAGCCTTCACGAAGCGCCCGAATTCATCACGGGTCTTGCCAGCCGCCGTGCCGGTCTGGCCAATGGCCGAGCCTGCACCATTCGCCGCGCCAGTGACGGCGCCAAGCTCGGTCCCGACCGCCCTCGCGCGGTCCACCGTCGCCCCCAGCGCCTGCCCGGCCTTGTCAGCCTTCCCGCCGAGCGTGCCCATCTCGGTGCCGACCGTCCGGACCTTGGGCGCGGTGGCGCTGGCCGCGTCACCCGTCTCCCGCATTTTCTTGCCGACGCGATCCGTCGCCTGCTCGGTCTCGCCCGCCTTGCGCTTCACATCGTCGAGCGCGTCCTCGGCACGCTTGGCGCCCGTCTCCACGCCGGTCGGGTCAATGGCAAGGCGAAGTCCGGCCATGGTGAATCCTTGTCAGTGCGGCTTCGGCCCCGTAGCGTCGCCGCTGCGAGGTGAAGGAGATTGAAGATGAGGGCAGTTTTTCTCGGTGTGTTTCTCGGCGTTTTCTCCGCTTTCGGGGCGGGCGCCGGTCAAAACGCGAACGATAGAGCGATGATAAAGGCACCCTCAGAATGGTCATCTGAGGAAAGAGGCAGCTTCACGGGGACAAGCGGTTTCTTGTCCCTTTGTGGCCTGTATTATCGAAATGGCTATTCTCCTGGGGTGGAGATTGTGCCGTTTTCCGCCGCCGATACGAAGATAGTTGCAGATGAACTCAGAAATCGTGGGTTGTCTGATCTCGACATGAGCATTCTTGAAGAGCGGCGAGGGAGCACATTCGCTATCGGGCAGTCGTTCGCGGGATTGGTTTGCGAACTACGCAGACCCGTGAGGCTGAACAAATCATTTTCCGTCGGCGGCGGGCACAGATGGCAGGCCGTCTTGCCCCAACAGTTTGTTTATTTTCACGGCGATGGAACGTCTAGCGGAATGCTCGTCACAGGGTGGAATTAGGCGGCCCCCGAAGGAGCCGCCCCGCCTTGACCGGCCTTGCCATAACTCAACGCGCCGATCCCTGACACGCCACGCCTCGACCGCCTTTCCGTGACCAGCAAGGGCAGCTGACCGCCCCTGCCACCCCGACACGCGCCGGGGGTTTCGCTTATGCCGCGCCGATTTCCCGCTGGTGGCGATCAATTGCTGCGCGCAGTTTCCGCCGGATCGAATACATGGCCGCCCGCGCTTTCACCTTGGCATCGTATTCGCCCTTGGTGGCCTGCATCATCCGGTCATATTCGGGCGTGCCTTCCGCGATGCTTTCCAGACCGTTCATCCGGCGAAAATCGCGGTATGCGTCGGTGAGCATCTGGCTTTCATTTGCGGCCACGATTTCAGCGCTGCGAAGTTGGATCGCCAGATCCGCGATCTGAACCGCCCAAGCGATCTTCTTCATTCCGGGCGCCTCGCCAATGCCATCAGGCGGTGCCGGAAAACCCAGGATTCAGAAAGCTGCCGCGCGGCAACGATGCCAAAGATCGCGCGGCATTCCGTGACCATCGCCGTGTTCAGCTGCATCTCTGCAGGGGTCCATTCGCTGAACGGCTTCATTCGGTAGCCCCGACCAGCTTGAACTTACCCTGCCCCATGCGCTCGGACGCATAGACCCGCGCCCGGTGCCGCAGCCCGTTCTTGAGGCAAATCTCCGCCTTGTCCGGATCGAAGATGCGAACCGCCTTCGCGCCCACATCCGCCTTCATCAGGCCGCAGCCCATTTCGCTCAGCCGGTTGCCCAGCCAGACAGTGGACCCGCGCAGCTTCGGCGGCAGACCGGCTGCGTCCCAGATGTCCTTTGCCGTCCTGCCGCGCCGATAGGCGAGGTTGTGCTCCGCCATCTGCTGCGCGACCGCTGCCTGAGACATTGCCGCCATAATCTGCGGAAGCGTCTCATGGATCTTCGTCATCCGCGCCATCAGCGCGCGAACGATTCCGTTGGTGCGCTCGATCTGTTCCAGCACCTCGGCGGGAAGGTGCTGGCTGTCGTGGCCGTGCATCCGCTCGCGCACGACGCTGTTGCACCACATGTGAAACTCGGGGCTGAGGTATTTTGCATAGGCGAGGCCGATCTGCCAGTGAGCGAAGGTGCCGCCGTTCCGGCCTTGGCGTATCCGCAAAAGGTGATCCACAGTCACGTTTTCCGCAGCAGCCAGAACCTCGATGAAGCTTTGCACGGATTCTTGCCGCACCCAGAACTTCGGCTCGCGGTTCTCCGGCGCCCCCGCCGCCTTCCACATGTCGGTGAGCGAAAGCATTTCGCCCTTTTCGCGGATCGCCACCTGCCCGTAGACAAGGGGGCTGCCACCCGCTACTTCGTATCCCGTCATCTCTGATCCTTTCATGTTTTGTCAGAGGTGGTTTCGGGCCGCTGCGTCAACAGCGACCGATGAGCGTGGCGGCAGGGGGTCCGCCAAGACTTTTTCCCTGCCGCCACGAGCCGCGCGCACTGCGCTGCAGCATTCTTGTTCACACCAGCCCTCCAACCAGCGCCGCGCGGATGTTCTCGAACACCACCCGGTCACGGGGATCTTCGCCAATGACCCGCCCGATGAAGCTGTCCGGGTGGATCGCAAGATCAAGCTGGGCAACGGCGCCTTGGATGCTGGTGGCCCGCGCATTCATGATGCGCTGTTCGATTTCGTCGCGCTCATCTTCGAGGATGGCGCCGAGGGCGTTCTGCTCGCCGTCCTCATCATGGCCTTCATCGAACCAGCGGACTTGAAGCGTCTGCCACTTGCGGAACCATTCCGGCAGCGGATCCGGGGTTTCGGTGATCGGCATCTGGAAGGCCAGCGCCGGGGTTGCGGTCGCGGCAAGCGCCGCTGTGGATGCGCTCTTGAAAAAAGAGCGTCGGTCAAGCATATTCATTTCTGAACCTCGTTGCTTGGGTTTCAACTAAGGCCGCTGGGTGTGTGAGATCCCCGGCGGCCTTTACTTTTGTGCGGGCGCATCAAGCTGCACCCCCCTCTCCTTCATCGCGAACTCAATCGCGGACAGGATTTCTGCGTTCATCGACCGGCGGGACTTCGCCGCCTCGGCCTTGATCGCGTCGCGCCAACCGTCCGGAAACCGGATCACGAACTGGTCAGCTTGGCGGCTGGGATAATCCATCAGGATTCCTCTGCCTCTTCCTTGATCGCGGCATTCAGGATCATCACCATATGGGTGTTGAACGACCGGCCTGCCCGGATGGCCTGAATTTTCAGGTCATCGCGCAGATCACGGGGCATGCGAAGCGTCACTGCAGCCACGTTTTCGCCCGTCCTCGGCTGGATACTGGTGGACACTGTCCTCTCCTCTGTAGCATCAATACGATTACAATCGTTTTGATTGCATTGACTGTCAACCGCGAAAATCAGATTGATTGCACAAAAAGGGGATCAAGATGCCAACCGATCGCGCTCAGATGCCCACAGTGCAGATCGCGCTCAGAATTTCACCGAGCCTGCGGAACAGGATCAAGGCAGCCGCCACGGAGAACAATCGCTCTGTGAACAGTGAATTGAGTGCCACTCTCGAAGAAAAATATCCCGCCCCCGAACCCCCGAAGACCGATGTGCAGCGCCTGAAGTTGCTAACCGAGATGATCGACAATGCGATGGATTCTGACAGTTTTTCTCTCGAAGTGAAGCGGGCACACCTGAGCGTCACCAGAGAATTGATGCGCGAGCTTGTAGCCCGCATGGACCCCGCCGACGTGCGGACGGCTCTTCACGGTTGGGAGATGCCGCCGAAATTTGACCTATTCGATGAAGACGACCCGGATTTCGAACCGGCCTAAGCCGCCCGCCCCCCACCGAAATTCCTCCGCAGCTCTCCACGATTTTTGTCAACGTCAAGTTGACTAACGGAGCTTGGCGCGCCATATTCCCAATACGGGAACAACGGAGCGGAAATGCAGGTCATCGCCAAGTCGACCCTTCGAACATTCTGGCTGCGCGAGCCACGGGCCGAAGCTCCTTTGCAGACGTGGTACGCCATTGCAGACAAGGCCGACTGGGCGGGACCGGCTGACGTGAAGAGAGACTTCGGAACCACTGTAGATTTCGTGGGCGACAACCGCGTCATCTTCGACATCGGCGGCAACAAGTATCGCCTGATCGTCCACTTCGCCTACCCGTATCGCCGGGTGCTGATCAAGTTCATCGGCACCCACAAAGAGTATGACAGGATCAACCCGGAGGCGATCTGATGGACATTCGACCGATCCGCAGCCAAGACGATCTCAATTGGGCTCTGGCTGAAATCTCCCCTTATTTCGACAACCAGCCCGAGCCGGGAACGCCAGAGGCCGACCGCTTTGATGTTCTCGCTGACCTGATCGAGGCTTATGAGGACCGCCACTTCCCCATGCCGGAGGTGGAGCCTGTGGACCTGCTCAAAGCACACATGGAAGCCACCGGGCGGACCCAAGCCGATCTCGCCAATCTTCTTGGGTCCCGCCCGCGCGCCTCCGAAGTGCTGAACCGCAAGCGCGCGCTGACGGTGGACATGATCTATAAAATCACCAGCGAATGGCATGTTCCGGCGGGCTGCCTCGTGAAGCCCTATCATCTGGTGGCGGCATGAACGACACCACCTTCGACGCCGCTGAGTCCGGTAGCCGCGCCGACCTGCAGCACGAAGCCGGAGATCGCGCTTTTGTGGCTTCGCAGCACTTCACCGACTTCGTTCGAGATCATCCCTTCATCCAGTCCAGTCCGGATTTGGCGGCGCAAGCAGCCCGGATTGAGGAACAGATGGCGGAACTGTATCAGTCCATCTGGCGGGCGCCCTAAACCGTCTTCCGCCCAAGATACTCCCGCTCGGCATTGTCCAGCGCCATGATGACCTTGACCAGCCGGGCGCGATCCACCGGGCAGGTTTGCTGCAACCATTCGGAATACCGGGCGATGGCGTCGAACGGGATCGGCCCAACCCCGAAACCCATGGGGCGCGACCCGCGAAGGTGGTGGTAGGCCTGCCAGAAAAACCAGCTCTCCGGCTGAACCCGATTGGCTAACTCCGGCGCCTGCTTGTGCTCCAGGTATTCGACCTCGTCAGGCGAATATCGCAGCGACCACAGCAGCGCCTCGGTCAGTTTTTTACCGTGGCCTCGTCATCCTCAGCCTGCAGCTTTCCCGCGTCGACGCAGGCCGCCTCGAACTTCGCCAGCGCCTTCGCGATCTCGGGCACGCCGCGCATTTCCGCCAGTTCGGCAAAGCTGTCGCGGTCGCAGGTGATCGGCACCACGTTGTCGCGCTCGTCCAGCACCTGAATGTTCGACCGCCACGCGATCACGCAGTGGTCATAGATCGCCAGCAGACGGTTCCGGGTGCTCTCGGCGGCCAGCTTGGCATCCGCTTCGACATAGGCCGCGTCATCCTCCAGCTTGCCCAGCTTGCGCATGCCGATGCGGTGCTGCTGCATCGCCCGCTCGATTGCCGCGACGAACGGCGCATTGATCGCACCGGCTGCCCGGGCGTCGATCTCGATGAAGCATTCGCCGCCGGGGCCGAACGCCTCGGGCAGCACGCACCGAAACTCGACGGCGGGCAATTCACGCTTGGGCAGTCGCAGAGCCATCCTTGGCGTCCTTTTTGGTCTGAGGTGTCGCAAGGCCGGGCTTGCCTTTGAGGCCGAGCTCCTTGGCTTCGGCCTCGGTGATGTCGTCGCCCGCCGCGAAGACCTTCTCCGCCCCCGCGACGACGCCGACAAACGAGCAATCAGCCGTCCACATCAGGCGACGGCCCGAGTGATGATGACGGTCGCGCTGTCCGACGTGCTGTATTCGGGGTGGATCGTCACGTTCTGCATGGCTGCCGTGCCGGTGGTGTCGATGCTGGTGCTGGCGAAGTGGCAACGGGGGAACTCGATGGTGTATTTTTCCCCGGTGACCGAGCCGAGCGGGATGGTCACGCTGAACGGATCGTGCCGCGCCCGCGCCGCGTTGTAGATTTCGAGGAAGTTGGCCTCCAGATAGATGTTGGCGGTCAGCACCGGCAGGAAGTCGCCCCGGGTGATGCCGCACAGGTCGTTGCTGGAGATTTTCGGCTGCAGATCACGGCCCTCGAACGCAAAGTTGATCTCCAGCGACTGCATGCAGTCCAGCGTGATATCCTCGAACACGATGGTGCCCACGTCAGCGCCCGAGGACAGCGGATCCACCACCGTCGGGTCGGTATAGGTCGCCCCGGTGATCGCCGTCGTGGTCGCATCGTCCGAGCCGAGACCGGCCAGCGTCAGGTTCAGCGCGGCAGCCTGCCGCGCGGTCAGGTTCAGGGTGCCGCTCACGGCCTCGACGCCGCGGAACCGCATCATGGTGCTGGTGCCGCCGACGCCTGCGGGCAGCGCATTCTCGACCGCGACGGTGGTCTGCGCCTTGCCGTCCTTCAGAACGTCGGACGACCATGTGCCCTGCAGCAGCGTGGCCAGGAAATGATCGTAAACGCCATATTTCAGGCTGTCTTCCAGCGTGCCGGTGACGTCGATCCCGTTGATGCCGCGACCGAGCCGCCCGCCCTTGGCGACGAGGGACCGGCCCTCGAGCGTCTGCGGCGTGCCGGTCAGTCGCGCCGGGGCGTGAAGCGTGGTGAAAGCGGGCGTGGCCGGGATGGTGCCCGGCGTGGCCTCCAGAATGTGCGCGGAGCGCAGTTGCGATGATGCAGTGCCAGCCATGACGGCCTCCTATCGAAATGCGTAGCGCACAAACGGCGCGATCACGTTGGTGAGGTGGAAGGGTGGATCCGGGAAATCGGCGGCGATGTAGGGGTGGCGGTTTTCACCCAGCTCCGGCGGGCTGAACCGCACGAAGGCGTCGGCGCCCGAAGTGATGACCGCGCCGGTGCTGGTCAGGGTCTTCTCGAAGAACAGCCCCATGATGGTCTCGGCATAGCCGCGCCATGCCGCGCTGCCCTTGCCGCCCTCGGTGATGATTTGGAGCGTCGCCAGCCCAAGATGGTCGATCCGGTTCGCGGTGCGCCCTATGCTGCCCTGCCGGGTGGCGCCGCTGGTGATGGTCAGGCGCACGCTGTTGTTCACCGGGGTGAAGGTGTGGCCGTCGAAGCCGATCGGGGTTGTGCTGCCCCACTGCGCGCGGAAATAGGCTTCGATGGCCGCCCGTTCGAGCTGGTAGGTCATGGCGACGGCATCCCCTGCCAAATCTGTTCCAGTTCGGCTACCGTCATGGCCAGCACGCCGGACGGCGCCTGCGCAGACCAGCCGTTTTCCAGCCGCAGAGCATATGGCAGGTTGTTCTGCAGGTAGATCATCGGGAAGCCGTCAGCCGTGGCATAGCTGGCGATGGCCTGCGCCGAGAGCCTTGCAAATTCGCCCAGCGTCATTGTGGTCGCCTCGCTCGGCGCCCCGATGCTGACCAGCCAATTGTTCTGGAAGGTGCCCACATCGACCGGGCTTTTCTCGGTGACCCGGGCCAGCCCCTCGGTGGCGATGTAGATCACGGCATCCCGGATCCCGCCCATCATCTCGAGCCATTCCGCGTCCAGCTCGCTGATGAAGTCGCGGGTGGCCTGCCCTGCGGTCATTGCGCGGCCCGCTCCGCAAGCTGCTGCGGCGTGAGGATCCGGTAGACCGCCGCGCACCGGCACGCGACCAGATCAGCCGGGCCCGCGCCGTGCGCCGTGTCGCCGGGATGGGCCAGCAGCCCGCCCGCCGGGCTCTGGAACAGCTCGCCGAACCGGATCGTGGTGCCGCCGAGCGCCGTGTGCGCATCCCGGGTCCGGGCGTCGGCGGTGGCCTGCCATGTCACCGTCAGCCGATCAGCCGTCACCGCGCCGCTGTCGATGAGGGTGGCGAAGCCGTCGTGCTGCCCCGCGCGCAGGGCGTTCAGCGTCTCGGTGCGCGCGATCATCTCGCCGCGCAGGTTCAGAAGCCGGGATTTGTAGGCGTCGACCATGGCGTCGACCTCTGCCGCGGTCAGGGGCCGGCCCTCCTTCTGTGCCCGCGTGATCAGCCGGTCCAGAGACCTGTTGCGCCCCCCGACACGGCCCTCGCGCCGCTTGTAGGCGGCGAAGTCTCCGGTCAGCAGCTCGGCCCGGGCGCGGATCACCGCGTCGGTCTGGTTGCTGTTCAGGCCCATGATCCCGCCGGTGCGTGGCGCGCCAGATCGGCCCGACCTGCCGGTGATCTCCAGAGCCATGCGGCGAGGCGGAACGCCGTCCGCCACCGCCTGCGTGATGTAGCCCCGCGTTGCCTCCAGCGATTCCGCTGTGACGCCCTCGATGGCCTGCCCGACGATGCGCTGAACCGCCTCCACTGCCCTCGGGTTGCCGCCGAACCCGAACTGTCCCCGGATCGCCACGGGCAGGGATGCCGCGACCGACGCGCCGCCTTGCAGGTATGCCGCCCGCACCGCCTCGCCCATCGGGAACAGCGCCTGCTGGTTCATGCGCAGGATCTCCATGGCGAGGCTGATGTCACGCGCCTCCAGCGCCCGGATCAGCGCCGCCCGGTCAACTGCCGTCGCGGCGGTGCGCATCGCGTCGATGAAGGCCTTGCGCACCTGCGGCTGGAATTGCTGCAGCAGCGCCGCGATCTGGCGCTCCTGTGCGGTCGGGCGACGGGCCATGCGGCCTCCTGTGGTGGATCAGTCTTTGCGCGCTGCGTCGGCAGCGCCAGCGAGCCAAGCGGCTTCCAGCAGCGCGTCCATTTCAGCGAAGGCAGAGGCCGGGAAAAGCATCACGATCAGCGCCAGATCGGGGCGACCGTTGGCGATGTGGATCTGGAAAAAGGTGGCCTGCGCGAAGCTCATCGCGCAATGACATAGAACAGAGCACCAGCGGCCACAATGTCTTGTGCCTGCCGAACGATCCGCGTCCGCCCGGCGAAGGTCAGGCTGTCGTTCTCCTTGGCGCTGGTGAAACCCTCCAGCAGGATCAGCTCGTCACCCGGCCCGACGACATAGGCCGGGAACACGTCAGCCACGGGGCGCACGGTGTCGACCACGGCGCGGCCCGTCTGCGTGGCGGTGGTGGTCGCATAGGTGCCTGTCGCGACGTCGTAGGCGCCCTGCGTCGTGCGGGTCAGCGTGGCGGCGTGAATCGCATCCGGGATCTCCGCCGCGACCGCGTCGAATGCCTCGCGGGAGATCTCGGCAACGGTCGTCATTCGCGGGCCAAGTCGATCAGGTCGGCGCGGGCCATTTCCAGCGCGCCGATCATGGAATAGCCGCCGACCATGCCGCCGATGGCGTAGCGCGCCGCCCTGTCATGACAGAGGCCAGCCATGGCGACGCCGGTGATTTCCCCGGCCCGCGCCATTTCCAGCCACTCCTCCAGCGTCTCGACGCAGGCCTGACTGACCTCCGGCACCCCCGCGGGGCCGCCATAGATGGATTGAACCTTCCCGTTCATACCCGCACCGCCGATCCTTGGATCATAGACCCGCCACCGCGCGCCAGCAGCGGCCCGATCAGGTCGCGCACCACCAGCAGGACCGGGCGCACGCTGTCCGCATCGGTGCGCGACAGGTCGTATTCCGTGGCGCTGGAAACCGGGCCGGCCTTAACCGTCTTGCTCTTGACCCGCTCGGACGGGGTGTAATCCGGCGTCATGGCGCCCGGGGTGGACAGCTCGCGCCGCGCCACCTCCGCCGTTGCGCGCTGGATTTCATCAGGGACGCTGTCTGCCGGGACTGAATACCCGTCATCATCGACCACATCGGAACGGGGCCATGCCAGCGCCTGACCGCCGCCGATGGCGCTGCGCCCCCGGATCCTCTCACCCGCCCATCGATAGCTGTCGGAAAGGTAGGCCGTTGCGCGGACGATGGCCTGTTCGATCAGCGTATCGTCGGCGCCGTAGGTGTGGCCTCGGGCGTCGCAATACGCCTTGAAATAGGCCAAGCTGATGAAGGCCGTGGCGTCGGTCTTTCCGGTTCCATCCTCGACCACGATGGGCATGTCACGCGTCCGGGAACATGGCACCGGTCAGGGCGGCGCGCATCTCTTCGACGGTCGCGCCCTTCGCCACCTCGATGTTGAGCTCCTCCAGCCATTCGCGCACCTCACCCTTGGGCATGGTGGCGATTGCGGCGCGATCTTCAGGCGCCTTCCGCTCCGGGACGGCCTGAGCGCGAGGATCGTCTGCATTGACGATCTTCCGGCGGCCATTCACGACGATTTCAGCAGTGGGGATGCGCGACATGGTCTGTCTCCTTCAGGGTGAAGCTGATCTTGGTGACGGGGCCAGCGAACCGGCCCCGCTGCGAAGATCAGCCCAGCAGAATGGCGCAGTGCTCGGGCTTCACCATCTTGACGCCCCACGCAAGGCCGACCTCATACTTGATGCGGCGGTACTGCTTGTACATGGCGATCTGGAACACCAGCCCAGACACCGGATCCTGAACGGTGGTCACATCGGTGGCCTCGTCGCCGCCGATGGGCATTGCCGGGACGCGGGCGGCCAGTAGCATCGCGTTCTGGCTGAACGCCATGTTGGCGGTATATCCGGCGCCGATGGTCATCTCCACCGTATCGGCAAGCGCGAGGCGCAGGCCCGGCGCGCCCAGAACGATATCCCCGGAAACACCGGAAATGCCGGTCGTCACGACGTACTTGTTGGTGTCGCCCGCGAATGTCACCACGTCGCCCGCCTTGATCCCGGTGGCGCCAGCCGTGCCGCCGTCCAGCGCGATGGTGGTTTCGCCGACAGGCTCGCCGCCAGCCGCATCATAGAGCGTGCCCGTGCCAGCGACGTGCGAAGCGACGCCAGCGGAGGTGCCCATGACGAAACCGTGGAGCATGCGCATCTGGCGCTCGCGCAGCATGGCCCCGGCGTCGCCAGCCTCGTTGACCTTGAAGAGCTGCGACTGCTTGCCCTCCAGCTTGGCGCGGGCCGCCGAGCCCACCACCATGACGCGGCCCGATTGCGGGGCGCCGTTGTCATCAAGGATGCGGTTGACCTCAGCAAGGTCGGTCATGTCGTCGGCGGTGGCAAAGGGCGTGGTCCCTGCCGTACCATAGGCGCGAGACGCGCCGGCATAGAGCGCACCAAGATCGGTCTCAACGGCGTTCGCGAGGGTCCGGAACGCCTGCGAGAACTGATCGCGCAGGATGGTGTTGATGACGCCGTCCTTGGTCACCGAAAGCTGTTCCTCGCCGGTCCAGCGGATCGGATAGGCCTTGCTCTTGGTGATCGACAGGTCGGTGTAGCCGATGGTCTGGTCACCGCTGTCGGCGGGGTCGTTGCCGGGCGTGATGTCTTCCAGCGACGCAGCCGGAACGACGGGGGAGCGGACGGTCTGTCCGACTGCGCCGCTTTGTGCGGTCGCATCACGCATCACGTTCGGGATGAAGCCGATCAGCTCGCGGGAAACCACGTCCAGCGAGTTGTAGATGGTGGGGATAAGCCCAGTCAGGGTGTTCGCCATCGGGATGTTCCTTTTGCTGGCGTTGTGTTGAAGCCGGACAGTTCGCCGGGGTGACGGGCCATCCAGCCCAAACGCCGCGCCTCATCCGAGGTGGCGGCAGGTTCGTTATTCTGAGACGGTGAAGCCTTCGCCCAGCTTGGCCTGCCGGTCAGGCATGGGCATGGCATCGAACTCGGCGCGGGTCATCGTCTTGGCCCCGCCTGTGCCGCCCGCGCCCGGCTTGGCGCCGCCGCCGGACTGCTGCAGGCCCTTCATGATGCTGTCGCGGTAGGGGAAAGCCTCCACCAGCGTCTCCAGCGCCTCGTCGAAATCTGCGACCTCGCCGGGGCGAGCCTTGGAGTAGATCGCGTTGCCGTTCTGATCCTTGGCGACGATCTTGCCGCCGTCCAGATCAAAGTGCTTTCCGAAGGTTGCCTCGATCATCGGAACCGGCACGGCCAGCTTGTCGGCGATGAATTTGGACCGGGCGAAGCTGCCGCCGATCTTTTCGGCGCGCAGTTGCTGCTCCAGCGCGGCGGCCTTTTCGACGGTCGGCTTGTATTTCTCTTCCAGCGCCTTGATCGTCTCGGCCTTGACCTTCTCGACCTCGCCCGCGTCGATCAGCTTCTTGTCGTCGAGGTTGCGAATGGTCTCCAGCGCCTTCATGGCGGCTGCCGGATCGCTGATGCCCTCGAAGGCCTTGGCGGCCTTCTCTGCGGCCTCGGCGCGCTCCCGGTTGGTCTTGGCCTCGCCGTTCAGGCGGCTGATGGTGGCAATGGTGCCGGGCGCGTCAAACGCGACCTCTTTGCCGCTGTCATCGACATAGACCGGCTTCCCGTCCAGCACCTCGGCATAGGTCTTGCCGTCCTGCTCAATCGTCTTCAGCTTCATGGTCAGTCCTTTCGGGCATCCGCCCGGTTGCTGTGGGCCATCCGGCCCGGTTCGCCCCCGCGCATCCGCGCGAAAGGCCGTGAGGGGTGGTTACTCGTCTTCCCCGCCTTCGCGGATGATGACGGCCAGATCCTTGTCGCCGTCGTATTCCGGCGAAAGGATGTTGCGGCGCTTGGCCTCGGAAATCGTGGCCTCTCGGCTGATGATCGGGGCTTCGCCGGTGCCCATGGCAAGCACGTGCACAAAGGTCTCGTCATCGCCCATACCAAGGTCGAAATCGGTGCTGATCATGACCTCGACGTCAGCGTCGATCTTCAGCCAGCGGCCCGTGATGACGAAGGCCTGCTCCAGCGCGTCCTTGAGGTTCAGGGCCCATGCCTGAATCGCCGCGTTGCCCTTCTGCGCCGCGAATGCCGTGGTGACGACAGTCAGGTTGCCGGACTGCGCCGTGAGCGGCTGGCGCCCCAATTCGCGCAGCGCCTGCCCGGTCTCCTTGATGTCATCGGCCAAGAACCGCAGCGAGGTGGCGCTCGGCTCGACGAAGGCCCATGACCCGGCGGAGCCGCCGTTGGGGTTGGCCGGAGCCCACAGAACAGAGGCGGGTCCGACCGCCACCGGCGCGGGCTTGCCGTTGTCGCCCATGGGCGGAGTGACGCCATTGCCTGCCAGCATCGGGAACGCGGTCAGCGCCTTGGCATGCTTCAGCGCGCTTTCCTGCTGGAAATGCTCGACCTGCAGGAAGGCTGCGTCCTGCATCGGCGGATGGAACCGCCACGAGCGACCAATGCGGCGGCCCGTGATGAACGGCACCAGCGGGATGATCCCGATGCTGATCGGCTTCGGGCCATCAATGCTGACCCACTGCAGCGCGCCGTCCTTGCCCTTCTGTTCCTCGAAGACCTGATAGGTGGCCGGGGCATATCCGCCGCCGTCCAGAGGGTCGCGGTTCAGGACGCGCACCCGGTTGTAGGTCTTCTCTCCGAAGCCGTCCCGCTCCAGCGCGGGCTCGTGGATCCGGGCATGGACGAACTGTTCCTTGCCGTCGACCATATCGCTGTAGACCGCCAGCATGGCCGGGGCCGGAATGTGCACCCAGTAGGGCCGCGCGCCGATGCGCGCTTCGTCTGCCCGCGTGGCGTTGGCCGGCACGTCCTTGCTGTAGTCGATCAGCAGCCATTCCACCGCGTTGTTGATCCCGCCGAAGAACAGCTCCCCGGCGAAAACGTGCAGGTGGTTGCCTTGCCCGTCGACGTCCTCCACGAAATCCTTGATCGGCTTCGGGGCGCCATCAGCGATGGAGACCTCCTTGGAGAAGGGGCGCTGCGCGAGATTTTCGACGATGTCGCGATAGATGTTCGTGAATTTGGCGTTGGACCGGCGGTATTGGTAATCTTTGTCGCGTTCCTGCGGGAACTTCGGCAGGTAGGTCTGCGCCGCATCGCGCATGGCCTTGGCACCGCCGAGGATGGTGCTGACCATGCGCCAGTAAGGCGCCATTGCGTCGTGATCCGCTGAGGTGTCGATGGGCTTATGGTCAGTCATCGTGCGCCCCGTAGGTTGCGAAGATTGCGGTCGGCGTGGGCTTCGATAGCTCGTTGAATGCCCGGCTCGTGCTGTCCGCTTCGTCGTCGTGCTTTGCTTCGGGGAAGCCCTCCAGCGCGGAGAACCAGCCCTCATTCCACGGGCCGCGCAGAACCTTGACGTTTCCGGCCTCGGCCTGTGCGGAGAAGGGCGAGAAGCGGGTGACCTTGTCTCCGGTCTCCGGCGAGAACCGAACGTTGAACCCGACCATGTGCTGCGCGAGGTTGCCTTTTTGGTCCTTACCCGCCTGCCCCGGGTCTTGGGGAAGGCTGATCGTGGTGCCCGGCGGGTCTTGCGAGGCGGTGTTCTTGATCAGCGCCCGCACCCCGTTCGGGGAGAGCCAGTCCTTGACGTGATGGGCGACGATGAACGTTCCGTCCGGCAGCTGGCCAATGCGCGTCCCCGATGTGCCGTCCGGGTCTGGCGCGGCATCGGTCTTTGGCGTGGCGGCCAAGTCCCAGCCGCGGACCCATCGGACCCCGGCGGGCACCGCGTCGACCACCTCGCACCATTGCCGCTTGAACAGGATCCCGGCAGCGGGCCGGATTTTCCAGTTACCGCCCAGCAGGCGCTCGCGCTCCACGGTGGACAGCGCAAGCAGGTTGGCCATGTAGCCCGGGTCGGCGGCCATCAGCGCTTTGTTGTCGGTCAGCTTGGCCGGGATGAAGGTCACGGACTTCGGCGGGATCGGCACTCGCTGCCCCGCCTCGTCCAGCATCGTGTGTTCCGCGAGATCCTCGGGGCGGTCGGCCCAGTGGATCGCATCGCCTATCCGGACGAACCACCGCAGCGCGCCGGAGCGTTCGTTGATCGGCAGCCCCGTCTCCTGATCGATCCACCATGCGATGAACCGGGCCACCCAGCTGTCGGCGTCCGGGTTGCAGCTGGCCCGGACATAGGGCCGGACGCCGCACATGGACCGGTTCCGCGACAGCATGTAGAAGAACTGCTTTTCGCTGAAATGCGTCAGCTCGTCGAACAGCAGCAGCGCGATCTGCGAGCCCTGCCAGTTGGCGACGGTCTTTTCATGCTCCAGATGCGCCATCGAGATAGAGGCGCCGCTGGGGAACTTCCATTCCAGCGTGACCTCTTTAGGCGATGCCCCGACCAGCGGATAAAGCGATGTGCTTTCGTCCCAGAGGCCGCCCTCGTTCCTGATCTGGACAGTGGTCCGGCGAAAGAACACCGCGCCAAACCCGGGGTTCGCGATGTGCCGCAGCGGCTCCATCAGAAGCGCCCACGTCTTGCCGCCCCCAGCGCCACCCCCGTAAATCGCGATGTCGGCTGGTGACGCCAGAAAGCTGGTCTGTGGCCCCTCCTGTGGCCGGATCTCCTTACCCGCGGCCATTGTCCGGCAGCGCGAAGACCGTGACCTGGGCGCCGGGCATCGGATTGTCGGGATCGTTCGCGTGCTGCTGCTTGTCCGCCAGCCCCAGCTCCCGCGCGATCAGGCCATGCACCAGCAGCCCCGCCGCCGCGTGGGTGAATTTCTGCTCCCAGATCACGCCCTCGATGCGGTCGATGGTGTCCGCGAGATCCGGACGGTATAGATCGTGGTCGGGCGTCCGCCAGCCGCGCCACGTCTCCATCGAGATGCCCAGAAACAGGCACAGCCCGCGCTGGGTGAGCGCCCGGACCTTCGCCACTGGCTCGTGGGTGGCGATGCCTTGGAACGTCACCAGCTGGTCTTCCAGCAGCGGGTTCTCATGGCACCACTCGAAATACTCGACAGCCGCCGTCCAGAGCTCGTCACCGTCCGCGAATGTGGGCTGGCGGCCCGGATTTGGGTTTGCCTCCCAGATCCGGTTCCCCGGCAGGAAGCGGCCCGCCTCGTCGCGGTCAGTCATGCGCTGTCACGCCGGGTGGCGCGCCTCTTGCTGGGGATCTCTGGACATGGGGCTGGCTTGGGCTTCGCGAGTGAAAACGCGAGGCTCGCCGCCCTTGCTGCCCCCGGTGGTGCCCGCTGCGCGGGGGTCGGGGGTCGGGGCCTATGCCGCCGAAACTACTCCAGCTTGTGCAGGTGGTCAACATCTGCCTCCGCGCGCACATCGGTGCCGAACATGTGGAGGGTGAACCGGGCCTTTCCAGCGACGATGGCGACCACCTCGACCTCCATGCCTTCGCCCAGCACACCAGCCAGAACGCGCACCCGGTCGCCCTTGCGGATGCGCTTGGCATCGTCGCGGGCGGCGCGCTGCGCATCGTCGACGGACCGCATGGCGTGCAGCTTGCGGATGTCCTCCGGGGTGATGATGCCCCATTGCCCGGACTGCAGCGTGATTGCCCCGGCGATGACCGGGCACGCCAGAACGCGCGAAATGATCACCTGAGACGGGAAGCGGCAGAACACGTAGCCGGGGAGGTATCTCCGCTCGCGCTCGATCACCTTGCCGTGCCGAACGACGCGGGTTCTGGTGACGGGGTGGAACGCGTAGCAGCCGCGCAGCTCCAGCCACGCCTCGGCTGCGGCCTCGCGCTGCGGCCTGACGGTCAGAGCGTGCCAGCGCGGCGGGCCAGCGAGCGGGCCGGTCAGCGTGATCGGGCGGCGCGCCGACGTCTCAAGGTCGCAGGCTTCGATCTGGCCGATGTGGTAGGTCACTGGCTTCGCTCCTGATTGTGATGGTCGACGGAGAGGCGGTTTTCCGCGCCTCTGGTGGGCGTGCTTTGGTCTGGGCTGGCCTTGGCGCCGATAGGCCCGACTTGCGCGCCAGCGGGCGGGATTTCGGGCTCTGCCGCCGCGCGGGCCTTGCGTTGCCGGTCCACGTCCGCAATCATCGCGTCCAGCGCGAGCATGGCGGTCTGGGCGTCGCCGGTGCGGAGCCATGCCTTCCTGAGCGCCCGGGCGTGGTTGGCGATGCGCTTGCAGTCGGCGCTGTAGCCGGGGGCGGCGGTCATGTGTCGCTCCGGGGGCTGGGCATTACGTCGAAACCGGTCGCATGGGCCGCCTGAATTTCGGTGACGTTCAGATACAGGCCGTCGGTTATGAGCCACCCCATTGGGCCGTGCTCAGCAACGTGTTGGTGAAGATCGGCCATCATTGCGCTGGCCACTTCGACGCTCTCGGTCTCGAAGAAAATCGGCTTTTGACCGCCCTTCATCACGATCCTAAGCCCGGCGCGGGGCTTGCGGCGGCTGATCATGCGTCACCGCCGATCCGGCGCAGGGTGTAGCCCGAGCCGCGCTTGCTGGTGATGACGAGACCGTGGCCGGGCAACTTGCCGCGCTGCATCGCGATGGACTCGCGCACCGTGACAGTGGTGGTGCCCGCCCGCGCTGCGATTTCCCGCGCCGTGACGGCCTCGCCGAGCGGCATGGCGGCGATGATGCGCTGCATGAGGGGCGACAGGGCTGTGGGATCGACGGGCTGGACTTCTGGCACTGGCGCGGGCCTGCCGACGGCGAGGAACGCGGCGTCCAGAGCCGCCTCTACGGCGCCGGGCGTGGCTGTGTCGGCGGTGATGTAGGGGCGGGCCGTCATGCCTTGGCCTCCTCTTGGGCGATCAGGGCGCGGAGGTCGCAGGACAGAAGGGCGAGGGCCGGATCTTCGCTTAGCGCCCATGTCTCTTTGTGAGGCGGGATTGGATCGCTGATAGCAACACGCCAACGGCCTGATGCGTGCTGAATGGCTGTAATACGCCACCCCGGCAGCAGCGCCTCATGCAGCGCCTTGGCTGCGTCGAGAGAGCCTTGGTAGGCTTGCCAAGTCTTGTCCAAGCACAGTTTGGCAGGCCAGTTGTCGTTCAGGGCTATGTCATCTCGGAAGTCCAACTCCCCCGCCTCCACCTTGGCCAGCAGGGCGCGTAGTGCGTCGAGGCGGGTCATGCGTCACCTCCCGAGTATTCGCACCAGTCGCGCTGCACGATGGCGGCAGCGTCCATTTTGTCGTAGGCCTCGCCCCATGTGGTCAGGCGCATGGCGAGACGCAGAAGCCAGTATGCGACGTTGTTGCGGGTCGGCCTCCACAAGCCGCGGCGGCGAAGGTGGCAGATGCAATCGCTGGGGCCGGTGCAACGGCTGCGGCATTCGAGGCGGCTCATTTGTGGGCCTCCGCCGAATGACCAACACCTGCCGCCTGCTCCCAGCACTTGGATGAGCAAGCCCACGACCCAGATGTCAGCCGCGCGCCGAACATATCTCCGCCCTCGCTTTCCTCGCGAGGGTCAACGATCCTACCGCAGATGCAGCATTTCGGGAGCATTGCCGCCGCCACGGATGCAGCAGGCGCCGGAGCGTCAATCAGGGCGCGGATGGCCTCACGGCAGGCATATGCGCTGGGGTGCGTCGTGGCGTCATGAGCCGCGCGCAATGCCTCCTCCAGCGCATCCCGCCGCGCCAGCGCCAGCGCGGCGCTGATCGGCGCCGTGCGGTCTACTCCATGGAGCACGGCGCGGACCTTGGCCAAGGCCTCGGCGCAGCCCTCGTATTCATCGCTCGGGCCAATGAGCGCGGCCTCGGCTGCCGCCAGCGCGTCGATGACGGCGCATACAAGGGGCAAAGGCTCCGGGGTCTGGTTGAGCCCGCTCATGACGGCACCACGCTGGACCGGCGCGCGAGCATCACGGCATGGTCAAAGCCCTTGTGCCATGACTCCGAACGGTCGCCCGCGTCGGCTCCGCCAAAATCAGGGCCTCCAGCAGCAAGAGCCTCTTGGCTTGTTGCCTGCAGCGCCACATCGGGAACGCGGCGGGCGGCAGCCATGCCAGCCTCAAAATCCTTCCAGTCGGTCATCGCGCGTCCTCCTCGCGTGTAGATTGCAATGATTGCCGGGCGCCCTCGGCCAGCATCCGGCGGTAGGCTGTGACCTCGGATCCGGTCTCGTGGATGTGGGCGCCACGGGGGGCGGGGGTTGGGGCGACGGTCATTCGGTCGATCCTCCGTACCGGCGGGTCACGTCTTCGTAGAAAGCCCGGCGCTTGGCGCGGTCGTCTGGCTTGGAAAACTGATAGGGGACTGCTGGCTTGAGCGGCACGACCTTGGCCCCGGCGGTGCGCTGCATGGCGCCGTCCAGCCCCTTCGGCCCGTTCGGTGGCGTGTCGTGTCGCCTCCGGCTCTCGCGGACCGTGGCTAGGATCTCGGCGTCGGACAGTCCGAGCTGTGACCGCCATCGGCTGACGTGGATCGTTGCGGCGGGTGGCAGCCAGTGCGACGGCATCTGCCCATTGCGGATCCCGGCTGCAGCCATGACCTCGTCGTAGAGTTGATCGTCGGTCAGCGCCTCGCGCGCGCTGCTGCTACTACTTGACGGTTCTATGACGGTTCTTGACGGTTCGGGTGAACCGCCGTTCGGGGTTTTTTGCACTCCCGTTCGGGGTTTCTGCACTGGCGTTCGGGGTGAACCGCGTTCGGGGTGAACGGTATTCGGGGTTTCTGCACTGGTATTCGGTGAATGCGGTTCGGGGTTTCCGCGCCCGCGTTCGGGGTTTCCGGGATGAATTTTGTAGACGTTGCACCCATGGCGCCCGCCCCCCGTCTGGACTGAAATGCGCCCCGATGCCTCCAGTCTGGAGAGGATTTTCTGCACGCCGCGCTCGGTCATCCGCGCCTTTGCGGCGATCGATTTCATCGACGGCCAGCACTCCCCGGCGTCGTTCGAGAAGTCGGCCAGAGCCAGCATCACGAGCAATTCGCTGCGATCTTCTGGGCCTGTTTCCCAGACCTGAGACATGATTTTGATGCTCACGATCCCGGCTCCCAAATTCGGTTAAGCGCGACGTTGCAGAGCACGTTCGCCGTGCCGATGGGGCCTTGGCGCTGCTTGGCGACGATGATTTCCAGCCGGTTTCGGGCGGCGCGCATGGCAGCCTCGTAGGCTTCCAGATCGGCCACGTCCTGCGGCTTTTCCCGCTCCAGATAGTATTCGTCGCGGTAGCAAAACAGCACCGTGTCCGCGTCCTGCTCCAGCTGCCCGGACTCGCGCAGATCGGACATCATGGGGCGCTTGTCGTCGCGGCTTTCCACCTGCCTGCTCAACTGCGACAGGGCCACCACGGGCACCTCCAACTGACCGGCGAGGCGCTTCAGCGCGGTCGAGATCTCGGTGATGACCTCGTAGCGGCTGGCGGCCCGGCTGGAGCGCATCAGCTGGACGTAGTCCACAACGACCATTTTCAGGTTGCCGTCGAGCCGGGCCTTGGCCTGCTTGGCGCCGGACATCAGCGCGCCCACATCGGCATAGTCGCGCGGCATCATGAAGATGGGCAGCTCGGCCACCTCCTTCGCCGCTTCCTCGAAAGCCTGCTGGTTCAGGTCGTTCCATTTCCCGTCGCGAAGGTCGCGATAGGCCACGGCCTGCCCGCGCTCCGCCATAGCTTCCGACATGGCGCGCAGGGCAATGGCCTCGGGCTGCATTTCCAGCGAACAGAAGGCCACGCCCTCGCCGCGCCGCGCCGCGTTCAGCGCGAGGTTAACCGCAACGGCGGTCTTGCCCATCGAGGGGCGCCCCCCCAGCAGCACCAGATCCCCGGGGTAGAAGCCTCCAACAAGCCGGTCCAGCGCGTGTATCCCGGTCGGCACCTTGGCGCTTGGCTCGCCGCGCTTGGCGGCCCACGCTTCGCCTGCGGCCTTGGTGACGGCGGTCATCATGGACACGAGGCCCCGGCCCTCTGCTGGCTCCACGGCGGCCAGCGCGGCCTCCAGACGGCCCGCAACGTGGCTGGCCACCTGATCGCCCATAACCAGATCCTTGATCGCGGTCTCGGCGGCGCCGACGATGTGACGGCGCGACGCAAGTTCGCGCAGGTGCTCGCAGTAATTCTTGATGAGGCCGGGCGTGATCGCGGCCCCGGCCAGCCGGACGAGATAGCCCGGCCCGCCAAGGGAATGGATCCCGGGCTGCTGATCCGCCCATTCCCGCAGCGTGACCGGCGAGGCAAGGATGCCGTCGCGCTCCATGTCAGCGATGCGGGAATAGATCAGGGCATGAACCGGGTCATGAAACAGGGTCACGCCACCGATTTGCGCCACCATCGACACGCGCCGATTGTCCAGCAGCAGCGCGCCCAGCACCTGCTGCTCCGCCTCCGGGCTGAAGACCGCCGGGACTTCCTGCTCCGGATTGAGCCTGATGATTTCCGCCATGGGTGATCCTCTGTTCTTGCGCGCGGGCGACGAGGCCCTGCGCGATCGTTCCGATGTGCTTGAAGGTCATTCGCGCCCCAAAATCCTCTCCCGCGCCGCCAGCGCGGCGATTTCTCCCTGAAAGGGCCTGTCATCCTGCTGCGCGATCTCGCGGCGCCACCCGACGATCTCGGGTCGCGTGAGGCTGGCGATCATCTCCAGCTTCAGTGATTGCTGCTCGGGGGTCATGCCGCCTGCTCCCATAGCGCCAGCCCCGCGGCCTGCGGCGCGGTCGGGTGGTCTTCCAGATGCCGCGCCCCTGCGGCCCACTGGTGGCACGCCTCCGCCCATGTGGCCCCGCGCCCCTCGACGCCGTAGCCGATGACGATGCGGTGATCCGCTGATCCGCCCCGGCCCATGCGGCGCGAGGCTGTCATGCGTCGCAGCAGCGTCTCTGGCGCTCTGTGCGCCATGAGGATGGCTAGGGTGGTGCGGCAGGTCATGTGGCCTCCAGCACGTAATGCAGCAGCGCGATGGCATCGGCCTCGTTGTCGTCGGCAGGCTTGAACCCGCGCGCTTCGGCGGCGGCGATCATCGCATCCTTGTTGGCGTTTCCCTTTCCGGTGGCGTGCTTCTTGATCGTGCCGACCGGGATCCCGGCGTAGGGGATGCCGCGAAGCTCTGCCCATGCGGTGAGCGTGGCCATGAGGCCGCCATAGACATGCGCGGCGTCAGTTCCAGCGTGGCGGCGCACCTCCTCGAACCAGATGCCGCCGAACGATCCGGCTTGGCCTGCCAGTTCCTCCAGCCAGCGAGAGAAGCGCAGATAGCGCATGCCGCCGCCGTCGTATCGGCCCGGCTTGAAGCTGGCTGTGCCGCTGACGATCAGGCCAGAGGCGTCGCGCATGGCCCAGCCGGTCGCGGTGCCCAGATCGAGGGCAAGGATGGCGGAGGCACTCATGGCCGGGCCTCCTGCCGCACGCGGTCCCGGATGCCTTCGCCCCATCGCGGGTGATCCCTTTCCAGAAGGTGCGCGATCTCAATGCCAAGGCGGCGGCAGGTGGTGACATAGAGGTTTCGGTTCATGCCAATCCGGGCGGCAGCCTGCCCGGCGTTGGCGGCGCCACGGGCGGCTGCTGTGAGCATGTCCACCTGCATCCGCACCTTGATCTGGCTGATCTCGTGCCACTTGGTCGGCACGGGGTATCTGGGTGCAGTCATACCCCTGCCCCTGCGGTGCTGGCGGCCTGCGCCATGCGGCGGCCAAGTTCGGCCTCCTGAAAGGCCTCCATTGTAATCGTCCCGCCCCAGCCCTTGGCGCCAAGGCCATTTCGCTCCGATGCGCCGGGAACCCTCTTTCTCGGCGGCAACCCCATCATCCGGGCGCGCTTTGAGACGCTGGCGGCCTTTGCATAGCCGCAGAATTTGGAGATTTCGTAGACGTTGACGCCAGCAATCCACATCCGGGAAAAGGTTTCGTCATCGACCTTCTTCTTGTGCGGCTTGGCATTTCCTCTTGGCTGCAGTCCAAGGGCGCGGGCGCGATTATGGACGGCGTTAGGAGTGACTCCGAGCCGCGCTGCGATCTTGGAGACCGGGATCTTCCTGTTGATCCACAGGGGCTCAAGGAGGCCCCGCGTAACGCGGCGGAGCGGGGCATATTCTCGGTCGCTCATGCAAATCTCCTCAGAAAAGAGCCGGGCTTTGGCCACGCGGCCCGGATCGCGTCCCAAGCGCCGGGATGATCGGCGCAGGCCTGCCGCGTGCCGTGAGTGCGGAGCGGCTGTGAGGTGAGCGCGGGCCGGGCGTAACTCCGGCGTCGGCTCGGCATTCTTCGGTGCGCTGCCTTCCGTTGCTCTGGCTTCGAACTCCAGCGGATGCGTCTTTCCCGTGGGGATTTTTCCCGTCCGTTCTCTCAAGCGTGTCTGACTTCCACGCCGCCGCGCTCAGGAGGTGCCTCGGCCAAGCCGGAGCAAGGGCGGGATAGATGTCACCCTCCAAGGCACCACCAGAAAGCGGATAGGTGCGGGGCTTCCACCCGCTGCGGCCATGGGCCTCTGCTGCCGTATCTGCCGAACAGCTATTGGCACGGGGGCCGCCGCCCGTGCTCGACCTACTTGAACCGCCAGCCGGGCGCGGGAACGGGTGGTGCTTTCCCGGCTGGATCGCGACTGGTTCTTTCGCTTGGGATTCTGTGCGCGCGGGCAGAGCCGGGAGGGAGGGGAAACCCTGCCCGCGCTGGCCGACCGTGGGGATCCCGGTCGGATTCTTCATGCGGCACCCCGGCGCACTGTGTTGCAGCCAAACCGCGAACCGCGCACCCCCTCCAACCGGATAGGTTGCGCGGCGCCGGTGCCGCTCACATTTGCATGACCGGGGCACGCGATCATTCTGCGGCCTCGGGCGAGACAGCATCCTGCGAGGTTCCATGATCGACACGCGACGGCGCGTCAGCGGTTTCCGCTCGCGCCTCGGCCAGATGCTCCAGAGTGAGGCAAGCCCCCCGCGCTTTTGCGGCGCGGATGAGCGACATGTCATATTTGGCGGGGATGCTCCCGCGCTGCTTCCACGCCGCTACTGTGGAGTAGGGCTTGCCAAGGTCGGAAGCCAGGTCGGCCATGGTCGGCCAGATGTGCGTGATGTGATCCATGGCGGAACACTACGCATATTGCGTATCATGGTCAATACGCACATTGTTCGGTGCGGTTCGCAGGGTGTTTATCTAGGATTGCCCCAAACATGACGGGGCTTTCCATGCTTGAAGATCAGGGTGACGCAAGAGAGGCTGTGTGCGCCAGACTGACGCGCATCAGGGAACTCTCAGGCCTCAACAAGAAGGACTTCGCCTCTAAGCTCGACATGTCAGCTCAGGCTTGGGGCGAGTATGAAAACGGCAAGAGAGACCTGCCGCTGTCGGTCGCAAAGAAGCTCAGGAAGGCCTATTCGGTGCCTTTGGAGTTCACATACTTCGGGATCAAGTCGGACCTGCCGCACAGAATGGCTATCGAGCTGTAGGGGAGCCCGTCCGTGAAGTCGGCCCAGAAATCCAGCGGCAACCCAGACTTAGTCCTTGCCTCCTTGAGGAGCGGCAAAATGTCGTCGTTGTTTGCTGAGCTGTCCGTCACTTTCTCTTCCCTCCGTTCCCTGTGTGTTCACATTAAAACGCTGACGCGGCGCGGGTCAAGGGTGGGGCGCTTGTGACTGCGGTCGAGATTCTGGACGCTGTGCCAAAATGGGTTGCGCTGCTGTTCTCGCTCGGATCCCTGATTATTTCAGGCCTTGCATACAGGCGATCCAGCCCTGCCGTCTGGCCCGACATATGGGCTGAGGTCATCACCTCCACGCCCGCAGGGCTGACAATCCGCCTCCACATTCGCAACCGCAGCAACCGACCCATTGTGGTCGAGGAGCTGCGGTCGAGGGGTGATTTCAGGATATCTCTCGACTCCCCTCAAGCGGATGAGAGCGTCTATCCTCCGAGGCCCCTGCCATCCTCTCCGCTGATGGTAAAATCTGTCGCAATCGACGAGACGGTGCCGCCGGACGGATACAAATCTCGGGAGGTCATAATCGGCCTGCTCCCGAAACGAGTCCCCGGAAGAGGCATCCCGCTGCGCATCGACTCCTCAATCATGTCGATCCGCTGGCCGATACGCAGGAGAACAATCCCCATCCCAGTGGAGACGCCGCTCGCAAAGATCGAAACGGCGACGATGATCGCGTCTACCTGAGTAGCATCCATCAGCAACCCTTTCCGCCCGGCCATCGCGCCGGGCTTTTTCATGCCGCCAGCCCATCGCTGACCGGGCCACTGTAGCACGCTGAGTCGGTCTGCTCGAATGCAGAATACGCATTTTGTTTATTTTACGTCTTGACGCTACGCATATTGCGTAGTTAACTCTCCCCATACCGCCGCTGACCCTGCCACCTGGCAGCTGAACGCGGGACACGATGGAGAGACCCCCATGAACCACGCAGCCCTTCACCTGATCGCCATGCGCCGGGCAACCGGCATGAGCCGCGCCCAGATGCGCGCCGGGGTGATCCAGTTCCTGCAGGACGATCTGACCGAGGCCATGACCGATCACCTGATCGCGCTGGCCGACCACGACACCCCGCCCAGCGGTGCCCCGGCCATGCCCGCACCGCCCCCCGTGGCCCTGCTGTTCGAGGCGGTGGCGTGATGCTCCTGCCGCCCTTCACCTATCACGTCACGGTCCGCTGGCCGGATGGCGACGTGCTGGCCGCTGAGCACAGCCTCGACCGTGAACGGGCCTTCGACCACGCCGCCGACGCGATCCTGCAGGATGGGTGCGACGTGCGCGTGGAAATGGTCCAGCGCAATCCCGAGACCGGCGGGGCAATCGGCATCAGCGACGTGACCGCCCTCATGCTCTGGGAGCGCGGGATCACCAATGAGCCCGAGCCGTGCCCGGACTGCGGCCGGGATGCCTGCATCTGCGACGAAGCCTATGAGGGCTGGGTCGCTGACCGGCAGATCGCGGCGGAGTGAACCATGGACCCGCGCCCCCTCTCCCGCCTCGAACAGATCGCAGACCGGGCCAGCGCCTGCCTGCTGATCGCCACGCTTGCCGCCATTGCCGTCCTGCTGACGGGCGTGGCGCTGGCTCCGACGGAATCCATGATGCTGCTTGCGAGGATCTGGCCATGACCAACATGAGCGCAACTTCCATGTGCATCCTGCAGACCATGCTGAACCAGCGCCTGAACGACGCGGTGGCGCTGTTCCTGCAAGAACACCCCGAAACACCGCTGCCGGTGGCGGAGAATGCCTGCCTCGATGCCAAGGCCGACGTGCCCGCCACCTTTGCGCAGGTTCAGTCCGCCCGGGCCATCGCAGACGCGGTGCCGGACGATGCCGCAGAGCACTTCATCCGCCAGATGACCGCCGACCTGCGCCCCTTTCAAGCCAACGTCGAGTTGCCCGCGTCCATCCGTGATGCGCTGAACCCCAAGGGAATGATGTGATGACCGACCAGACCCCGTCCACCGCGCTGGCGCTTCCTGAGCCCGTCATGCTCGCCAAGATCTTCGCCGAGCCGCAACAGGTTGACGACCTGCTGTCGCAGATCGAAGCGACAGTGCGCAGCCATGTGCCTGACTTGACCACAGCGAAGGGGCGGAAGGCCATCGCCTCTCTGGCGCACACCGTGGCGCGCAGCAAGACCGCCCTGGACGGCGCTGGCAAAGACCTGACCGACAATGCTCGCAAACAGATCGCGGTGGTCGATGCTGAGCGGCGCAAGATCCGGGAACGGATGGACACACTGAAAACCGAAGTCCGGCAGCCTCTGGACGATTGGGAGGCTGCGGAAGAAGCCCGGATCGCGCGCCACAAGTCCGCCCTGCTGGTGTTCGGCCTCGACCGCACCACGGCCCTGTCGCCCTCCGCCGAAATCCGCGAGGTGCTTGCCGAGGTCGAACAGACCACCACGGGCGAGGAATGGGACGAATACCAGCCCATTGCGGAGGCGCAGCGCGCGCAGGCCCTGACGAAGCTGCGCGCCGATCTGGCGGCGGCGGAGCGGAGCGAGGCGGAGCGCGAGGAGCTGGCACGGCTCCGCGCCGCCGAAGAAGATCGCCAGCGCCGCGAGGCCGAAGAGCGGGCCGCGCGGGAGGCTGCCGAAGCTGAGCGCCTCGCAGCCGAGGAAGCCGAGCGCCGGGCAAAGGAAGAGGCCGAGGCCGCTGCCAAGCGGCTGGCAGAGCGTGCCGCCAATGCCCGCGCCTACATCAACCAGATCGGCCTCGGCCTGATCGGTGGGAAGCCGCAGCCGTTCGGGATCCTGATCTACGAGCTGGAGAGCAAGCTGCCGTCTCTGATCGATGATCTGGGCGAGCACGCCGCCGACCTGCAGAAGCTGCGCATCGCGACCCATGCCACCGTCAAGGAGAAGATGGAGCGCCAGCGCGCCGAGGAAGAGGCTGCTGCCGAGGCTCAGCGCAAAGAGGCCGCCGAGGCTGCCGCCAAGGAAGCGGAGGAGCGTGCCGCTGCGCGCCACCAGCGCGAACTGGACGCCGCGGCGCAGGCCGAACGTGACCGCATCGCGGCGGAGCGCAAGGCCGCTGAGGACGCCGCAGCCAAGCGCGCCGCAGATCAGGCCCACCGCGACCGGATCAAGGCGGAGATCGCCGAGGCGCTGAGCACCATGGCAGGCGCGGCCACGCCCGCCGCTATCGCCGAGGCGCTGATCGAGGGCCGGATCCCGCATGTGAAGGTGATGCTGTGATCCTCAGCAACACCAAAACCGGGGCATGGATCCCGGTCCAGTCCGAAGCCGAAGGCCATAGCGCCGCACGGAGCAAAGGCTGGACCGACTATCAGATCGAGCCCCGCCATCCCGCAACCACCATCGGAGAATGACGATATGGCACCCCTTCCCCTTGGCCTGCATTACGGCATCGCCGACGACACCTACCACGCTGACCCAGCGCCGGTGCCCAGCCTTAGCTCGACGCTGGCGCGCCTGATCCTCGACCGTTCGCCGCTTCACGCGTGGTGGGCGCACCCCCGGCTGAATCCTGATTTTGAGCCGGTCGAACGCAAGACCTTCGACATCGGCCGCGCCGCGCACCGGGCGGTGCTGGGCGCTGGTAGCGATTACGTGGCCATCCCGCATGAGATTCTGGCCAGCAACGGCGCGGCCAGCACCAAGGCCGCCAAGGAGTTCATCGAGCAGGCCCGTGCCTCCGGCCTGACCCCGCTCAAGGCGGCTGAGGTGGATCAGATCGGCGAAATGCGCGTGAAGGTCCATCAGCGCCTCGATGAAATGGGCATCGTGCTGGACAGCGCCTGTTCCGAAGCGGTGGTGCTGGCCGATATCTCGGGCACCACCTGTCGGGTGATGATCGACAACGCCCCGCGGGATCCCGCGCAGGCCCTCTACGATTTCAAGACCACCACCGACGCGAGCCCCGAGCACTGCACCCGGGCGGTGATGAACTACGGCTATGACGTGCAGGCGGCCTTCTACCTCGACGCGTGGAAGGCAACGACGGGCGAGGACCGGGCCTTCCGATTCATCTTCCAAGAGAAGGAAGCCCCCTTCGAGGTCTGCATCGTGGAGCTGTCCGGCGACGATCTGGACATTGCGCGCAAGAAGACCCGCCGCGCCCGCGAGATCTGGCAGCAGTGCCTCACCTCCGGCCGCTGGCCCGGCTATCCTGCGGGCGTGCATCGCATCGAGCTACCCGGCTGGTTCACGGAACGCTGGCTGGAGCGGGAGAGCGCCGAGAGCGATTTCCGCCGCCGCCATGGCCACGACGTGCTCGATCAGGCGCGCCGCTGGCAGGCCCCCCTCAACATCGCAGCAGAATAAGGATCCACCCCGTGACCGCACATATTCGCTTTTTGTCCGTTGCCGAGCTCAATGACCCGCTGACGCTGGCCATTGGCCTGTCCGGCGGCTCCGGCACCGGCAAGACCTATTCGGCGCTGCTGATGGCACGTGGCATCGCCGAAACCATGACCGGCAGGCCGGGGGCGCCCATCGGCTATGTCGACACCGAAAACCGCCGGGCCCTGCACTACAAGCAGGCCTTCCCCGAGATGATGCACTTCGACATGCAGGCCGTGGACGACGCCGGCAACATGATAGGTTTCGGCCCTGAGCGGTGGATCCAAGTCATCGACGCTGCCGAGGCTGCTCAGCTGCCGGTGGTGGTGATCGACAGCTTCAGTCACGCGTGGGAGGGCGTCGGCGGGGTTCTGGAACTGCACGCGCAGACGCTGGACCGGCTGACGGGCGGCAAGGATGACCTGAAGGACCGGCGGTCGCAACTGGCTTGGGCGGAGGTCAAGCCACGGTATCGCCGCCTGATCGACCGTATCGTGCGGGCAAAATGCTCGATGATCATCTGCACCCGGGCCAAGCCGGTGATGCAGAAGGGCTTTGGCAGCAACGCCACGAATGCGCGCCCGACCAAGACCCGCCGCGAGGATGTGCCGTGGGATCCGGCCAGCGACGGCGATCTCATGTTCGAGATGACGACCATGGTCATTCTCGATCCGAAGGCCCCGGGCTGCCCGGTCCACCAGATCAAGGTCGCCGACCAGTTCAAGGGCCTTCTCGACGCGCGCCGCCCGATGGGCGTGGAGACCGGGCGCGCCATGGCGGAATGGGCCAAAGGTCAGGGCAACGCGCAGCGCCAGAAAGAGATCCTCGACCGCGCCCGCTCCGAAGCGCGCAAGGGCGCCGAGGCGTTCCGCACCTTCTGGAACAGCGACGAGGGCAAGGAGCACCGCGCCCTTCTCCGCACCATCCTCGACGAGTGCCAAGCGCTCGCGCAGGAGGCCGACGCGGCAGCAGCCCAGAACGATGACGACCCGTTCGGCCTGCCCCCGGTGGACAGCGACCTGACGCCGGAGCAGCGCGCCGAGCTCGAGGCAGCCGAGCGCGCGGTGCTGGATCAGCAGCGGGAGGATGAGGAATGACGCTCGACCACCATGCCACAGGCCGCGCCATGGCCGATGACGTCGAGCACCTGAACCATGCCGAGCGGGTCTGCAACATCGCTGCCGGTCGCCATGCTGGCCTGCATCAGGGCGCGGTGCTGGACCGCTGGCACGGGCGCCGCACCGCCGCACTCTGGCTGATCGCCGCCGCCATGGTGGCGCTGGCAACGGCGCTGGCGGTCCTCGTCACCCCCTAACCCCCATGCCGGGCATGCCGCCCGCATCCCCCGCCGCTGGCATGAGGGCGCCACGGCGGGGGCAACCTCCAATAACAGCCCACCGGAGCCACACCATGACCCACGACACCCCACACACCGGCTGGTCGCCGTGGCGGCTGATCCTCTACGTCACCTGCGGCCTCGCGCTGTGGGCCTTCATCGGCTGGGGCATCTCGGCGGCGGTGCGGTGGATGGCGGGGGTGCTGGCATGAAGGCGCTTTCAATCCGCCAGCCATGGGCCGACGCCATCATCTGGCACGGCAAAGACGTCGAGAACCGGAGCTGGCCGACAAGATACCGCGGCCCGGTGCTGATCCATGCCGCCAAGGCTTGGGGCAAGGCGGAGCGGGCAGACCTCGCTTTCGTCGAAGACATGACAGCCACCAAGCTCGAAGACACCGACCGGCCCCTCTTGGGCGGCATCATCGGGCGCGCCGAGATCGTGGACTGCGTCGAGGCCATGGACAGCCGGTGGTTCTTCGGCCCCTACGGCTTCGTCCTGCGGAACGCGGAGGCGCTGCCCTTCCAGCCGTGCCGAGGCGCGCTCGGTTTCTTCACCCCCAGCATCATCACACCGGAGCCGCCCGTGCAGGGCGCGCTTCTTTGAGCCCGGAGCCACCCATGACCACACCTGACACCAGCACAGAGGCTCTTTACGAGGGGCCATGCGAAGCCGGATGCAGCCATTACCACGGCGAGGAAGTGCGCCACACTCCCGGCTGTGGGCATTATCCAAACAGCCTGACCAAGGTTTTTGAGGATCAGATTGCCGCGCTGGAAGCCGAACACGACAACCTGCGCGACCAGCTTGGACTTGAGCGCGCCCTGACTGACGGCGCGCACCGCCGGGCCAGAGCGGCAGAGGCTGACCTAGCCAAGTCCAAGGCGCTCATTGCGATACTGGAAGGCGAGCAAGCCCGCGCCGACGCGCTGGAAGCCGAGGTGCAGAGGCTGCGGGAGGCAGGAGAGGCCCTGATCGAGATAGTCGAGGGCGTTAGCGTCATCGTGCAGCACGGCGCGTGGGTTTCGACCCGCCACGATCAGCGCCTCAAAGACACGCAGGAGTGGGCGCGGTTTTACGTGGCGCACCGCACCGATTTTCCATGGCCATCCGCCGAGGAGCCCCGCACATGACCACGCATCACACCAATGACCAGCATGCGCTCCTTGCTGCAACCTTGGACGCGCTCCGTGAAGCCGAGGCGGCGCTCATTGGCCCGAGTGATGAATTCGAGGGCTGCGCCGAGGCGCTGGCTAAGGTCCGGGCTGTGCATCAACGTCAAAAATCAAGCGCTACTGTCGCGATCAAAGATCGACTCGTTTGCATCACAGTTAGAGCGCCGGGGCAGCCGGATGCAGAGCTGCGGATGCCAGCTAATCTTGCGCGTAAGATTGCGCGGCTGCTCTTGGAAGCAGCTGACAAAGCGCCTGCGCCGCTGACTCTCGTCGCGCCTAGCGGCGCGCAGGAAGGCGGTGACGCATGACCGCCCTTCGCGCTGGCCTTGTCGCCTTTGCCAAGGCCGCCCTGTTCCGCGTCGTCGCATTCCCGGCCATGTGCGGGCTGGTCTGGTGGCTGGGCGACATGTCCAGTTTCGACGGCACCAGCCCGCGCTGGCTCATATGCGTCGCGACCACGCTGGGGGTAATAGGCGCGGGAGAAGTGATCATCCCGCCGTTCACCGCTGGGCTGTTCGCGTGGCTGCACGCCCGGCGGGAGGATCAGCGATGACCCCGCACCGCATCCAGATGACCCGTGCCCGCCCGTGGCGCGCGGACGTGCTGCTGCGAATTGCGAACGAGGAGGACTGACACCATGGCGCTCGCCAAGGATTTTGCGCCCCGGCTGATGCCCGCACCGCAGGCGGCGCATTACATCGGCGTGTCGGTGACCAAACTGCGCGAGCTGCCCATCCCCCGCAAAATCCTCGACGGCAAGCGCCTCTATGACCGCCTCGACCTTGACACCTACGCCGATGGCCTCGCTACAGAAGGGGAAGTCGAAAATGGGGGGTGGTGACATGCGGCTGAAATATCCCGGGCTGGTGCCGCGCAGGGTCAAGGGCAAGCCGACCAGCTGGCGGGTCCGGGTCGACGGCGACGTGAACCGGAAGATCACGCTGCCGGTCGGGCCGGATCACCCCGACTTCCACACCCATTACCGCGCCGCCCGTGCCGGGGTGAAGATCGCCGCGCCGCAGGACGCCGCCCCCGATCGCGGCACCTTGGGCTGGCTGCTGAAATCCTATCTCGCGCATCTGGAGCGGCAGGTGGCTGCGGGGCAGGCGTCACCCCTGACCTTCAAGGAGCGCCGCAATCTGGTGGCCTATGTCCTTTCGCAGAAGAGCGAACAGCGCGCCTCGAAGGGCAAGGCCTATGGCGGTCTGCCGATGACCATCCCGGCATCCGAGCTGACCGCGTTCAAGGATCGCATGGCCGCGACCCCCGGCAAGGCGCGCAACGTTTGGAAGCTGCTGACCGCTGCCTTTGATTTCGGCGTGGAGCGCGGGCACTGCGGCGTGAACCCCGCCCGCGCAGTGGCCGCCCCGGCCTATCGCAGTCAGGGCGGCGCGACCCCGTGGACGGTGAAGGATCTCGAACGGTTCCGGGAACGGCACCAGCCGGGCAGCACGGCCCATCTGGCGCTCACGCTGTTCATGTTCAGCGCGTGCCGGATCGGCGATGCCTGTTGGCTTGGGCGGGATCAGGAAGAGCGGCACGGCGGCACGCTGTGGCTCGCATGGCAGCCCCGCAAGAAAGGATCGCGGCATGTCCGGATCCCGGTGCTGGCGCCGCTGGAGCGCGCGATACGGGCGCAGACCGTAGTGGGCCCTGCCTACCTGCTGACCGCCCACGGAAAGCCCTTCGCCAGTCCGGAGGCGCTGCGCAACAAGATGAAGCAATGGGTGCTGGAGGCAGGCCTGCCCGCCGATCGATCCTCACACGGAATCCGCAAGGCGGCGGGGCACCTCTTGGCCCTTCACGGGGCGACGCAATACGAGATCATGGCCGTGCATGGACACGCCAACGCGGCGACATCGCAGGTCTATACCGAGACCGTCGAGCGCATGCGGTTGGGCGAGATGGCGGTGTCGAAATTGGCCGGGATGGAGTGGTAAAGTGGACCACGGCACATCCGGATTGAAACGCAGGCCATAAAAAGAAGGAATTTCAATTGCTTATGTCTGCGCTGCGAGTCCCTCCGGGCCTACCAGTGCAGCCTTTCTGTCACACAGATGCTTGCACGTCCTCCCGCCCGCCGCGTCGCTGAACAGCTGCCGGCACGGGCCTGCGCGGACTGCAGACCTTACCTTGCCCAAAACGTCCATCGCTTAAACTTTGCCGATGTCGGAACATTGTCGAGGAGCACCGGTTGGGAGAGTGGGCGCCGCAGAGGCGTCCGCGAGCACCGCCCTATGAGCATGGTGGTGCCGTCGTTGTGCGGAAGTGGTCACAGTGGTCTGGCGCAGAGCGGGTGCAAGAGGCGCCCCGGACGTCCAGCGGATCCCCGGCAACGCAGAAAAATGTGCCGCTCAGCGGTCCGGCTTGCATCACGTCGGATCCGGCACTGCAGAAACGGAAGGAGTATCCGATATGAAGACGTTCACGAGCCTCCGCAGCGTGCTTTTGGGCACCGTGCTGTCCGCGCCTTTTGCGGTCACCGCAGGCGCCCAGCAGATTCAGATCAATGACAGCGCGCTGACCGGCCTGACCGAGGAGTGCCAGCAGCTGGCGCAGCTGGTGAAAGACCGCGATCCTTCGATGATCGACACTCCGCGCGAAGACATCGTTGACGCGATCAACACTGACGCCGCCGCAGACTGCACCGCCATCCAGACCGAATTCGAAACCGTCCTGCGCGACGTGCAGAACGGCGAAGACAGCGCGCGCGTGACGGAAGAAGACAGCGAGCGCGTGACGGAAGAGGTCGATCTGTCCGAAGAAGCAACCATCGAGGGCGAGGCGGTGGTGACCGTGCCGGAACCCGAGGTGGATGTCCGCACCCCTGCCCCCCGCGTGCGGGTCACCGAACAGCAGCCGCGCGTCGCGATCACCGACCAGTCGGCCCAGATCGAGCTTGAACAGGAGCGTCCCCGCATCGCGGTCGAGATCCCCGAGATCATCGTGAGCGTCGATATCCCGGCGCCCAAGCTCTACGTGCTCCAGCAGGAGCCGCAGGTGGAATATTCCGAAGACGACCCGCAGGTCGAGGTCATGCAGGGCGAGCCGCAGATCCGCGTGAGCCAGGCCGATCCCGAGCTGAATGTCGATCTGGATGTCGAGGCGGGCGAAGGCGACGAGGCCATGGCCGAGGCCGAGGCCAGCGACACCGCGGAAGGCGGCCAGCCGGAGCAGGTCAGCGGCGATGTCGATGTGGCGGAGAACGAGCCGCAGGTCGAGATCGTGCAGGCCGAAGGTGGCCCCGAGCTGACCTACACTGCGGGCGAGCCGAACCTGTCCTTTGAGCAGCTTGAGCCGGCCATTTCGGTGACCATGGCAGAGCAGCCGACCATTCGCGTCCAGCAGAGCGGCGAGGCCACGGTGGTGGTCGAGACCGAGCAGCAGCGGCAGGAGCGTCGCCAGCAGCAGCAGGCGGCAGCCGAGCGTCCCGAAGGTCAGGCGCAGCAGACGGCTCAGGCCGAGGCCGAAGGCGGCGCCACAATGCCCGTCAGCGATCTGATGGTGATGGAGGTGGTCACTGCCGATGGCGCCGAGCTTGGCGCGCCCGCAGCCTTTGTCGAATTGCAGGGCCGGACGCATCTGGTCGTGGAGAACGGCGGCTTCCTCGGGATCGGCGGCAAGGAAGTTCCCGTGCCGATGCAGCGCGTCTCCATCGACGGGGATCAGCTGCTGCTTGATGAGATGACCGAACAGGAAATCGAGGCGGCCAACAACTTCACCTATGACGAGAACCGCCGCCTCGCCGATGACCAGCAGATCCGCCTGGGAAGCTGAGCACCCCTGACCGACCGACTGCTGACGCGGTCCGAAGGCTGATGATACACAGGAAGGAAGGGCCGCCGCGGCGGCCCTTTTCGCATGCGGGGCAAGATACCATGCTTCTGGCAGCGGACCGGGGATCCGGCATGCCGCCGCGCAGAAGATAGCTGCGCAGAGGCGGCACGCAGGCTCGCTGCGCCGGGGAGGTCGGCGATTTCGTGAAGCTTCGGCTGCTGCGGGTGCGGTCACCGGGGCGACGTCTGGGCGTGGCATGACATCGCTTTCCCGATGAACGCCACAAGGACGACGGGCAGCACCTGTCCTGTCCGGGGCTGGCGCATGGGCGATGCGCCGTGATCTGTCACCACACCAGCCGGCGCCGTGCCGGCCATGCTGCCGAGGCCGATCACCGGCTGCGCGAGAACGGGTTGCCGTGGCTTGCCGTGCGGCCCCGCGCCTACAGCCCGCGCAGCATTTTCGTGCTCAGTTCCGAATCCGAGATCGCGGCGCGGCTCCGGGCCTTCTGCACGACATGACAGGGACTTCGGATCTGCCTGCATGACCAGCTGCGGCGGAGAGCTTTTCGTCAGATGCGGGCACCCGGCGATGACCTGCCAGAGCGCTGAGGAGCGCGCAAAGCGGTCACACACCCGCCTGACCGGACAAGCCCTTGGTACCCAAGGCCGGACTCGAACCGGCACGCCTTGCGGCGGGGGATTTTGAATCCCCTGCGTCTACCATTCCGCCACTTGGGCCTGACCCTGATCTAGCCGCAGCCTCCGGGCTCGTAAAGTGCCAAATGGGCGGCGCTGCCTGCAGCACAGGCAGCTGCGGCGGCGGGCGCACGCAGGGGCGGTGACTTGCGCCATTTTCGCACTTGCGGGTTGCGCCGCTGCCGCCGCCATGCTTCGTGCGCGCTGACCCAGACGGAGATCTTCCCGCATGCTGCGCCGCCTTTATGACTGGACCATGTCTCTGGCCGAACACCGCCACGCGCTTTGGGCGCTGGCTGCGGTGTCCTTCATCGAGGCCTCGGTCTTTCCCATCCCGCCCGACGTGCTGATGATCCCGATGATTCTGGCCGCACCGCATCGCGCGTGGCTGATCGCGCTGGTGGCGACGCTGGCCTCGGTGCTGGGGGGTGTTCTGGGCTATGGCATCGGCGCCTTCTTCTTCGAAAGCCTCGGCCAGCCCATTCTCGAATCGCTGGGCAAGGCGGACTCCATGGAGGCCTTCAACAGCCGCTTCAACGGCGTGGGCTTCTGGGCCGTGCTGATCGCCGGGATCACACCCTTCCCGTTCAAGGTCATCACCATCATGTCGGGCTGGACGGCGATGCCGCTGGCCACCTTCGTCGTCACCTCGGTGATCGCGCGGGCCTTCCGGTTCTTCGTGGTGGCGGCCCTGCTGCGGACCTTCGGCGCGCCGGTGCGCGAGTTCATCGAGCGCCGTCTCGGACTTGTGTTCACGCTTTTTGTCCTGCTGCTTGCAGGCGGGTTCTTTCTGGTGAAATACCTCTGAGCATGAGGCTGTCGCACAGAACCCTTGTCATTTTGGCCGCAGGCGGGTCCGCCGCCCTGCTGCTTGCCGCCTTCGGCTTCCAGCATCTGGGGGGCATGGCGCCCTGCAAGCTCTGCCTGTGGCAGCGCTGGCCGCATGCGGCGGCGGTGCTGATCGGCGCGGCCTGCCTTGCCTTCGGGCAGCGCGCGCTGGCATGGGCCGGGGCGCTGGCCGCGGCGGCCACGGCGGGGGTCGGGATCTATCACGCCGGGGTGGAACAGGGCTGGTGGCCCGGTCCCACCACCTGCACCTCGGGTCCGGTCGGGGGGCTGTCCACCGACGAGCTGCTGAACCAGATCATGGCGGCGCCGCTGGTGCGCTGTGACGACATTCCGTGGCAGCTGATGGGCATTTCCATGGCGGGCTGGAATGCCATTGCGTCGCTGCTGCTGCTGGGTCTGTGGATCGCGGCGGCCCGCCGGGCCTGAACCGCAGCCCTGCCCTGCGCAGGCGGGACCCCGCCTTGCACCGCGCGCTGCGGCCACATGCCCCGTGACAGCGCGCGCAAACTCCGCCATCACACTGTCATGACCAACCGCCTCGCCCTCTGGATCGGAGCCGCGCTGCTGGCCGCCATCATGGCGGACATCCTGCTTTACGACGCGGGGCATCTGCTGTTTCTTGGCCGCAGGTTCTTCGTGCTTCTGGACTGGATCGCGTTCTGGAGGTGAGCGCTAACATGTTGCGGTTGACTTGCCCCTGCGATCCTGTTGACTTCACCACGCCTGCCAACTCTCGGACAACGAGGAGATTTCCATGACCGTCAAGGTAGCCATCAACGGCTTCGGGCGCATCGGGCGCAACGTGCTCCGTGCCATCATCGAATCGGGCCGCACCGATATCGAGGTCGTTGCCATCAACGATCTGGGCCCGGTCGAGACCAACGCCCATCTGCTGCAGTTCGACAGCGTCCACGGCCGCTTTCCGGTCGAGGTCAAGGTCGCGGGCGATACCATCGACGTGGGCCGCGGGCCGATCAAGGTCAGCGCCGAACGCAACCCCGCCGACCTGCCCTGGGGCGATGTGGATGTGGTGCTGGAATGCACCGGCATCTTTACCGCCCGCGAAAAGGCGGCGCAGCATCTGGCCAATGGCGCGAGCCGCGTGCTGGTCTCTGCCCCCGCGACCGGGGCGGACAAGACCATCGTTTACGGTGTGAACCATGACACGCTGACCAAGGATGATCTGGTGGTGTCCAACGCCTCCTGCACCACCAACTGCCTGTCGCCGGTGGCCAAGGTGCTGAACGATGCCATCGGCATCGAAAAGGGCTTCATGACCACCATCCACAGCTATACCGGCGACCAGCCGACGCTGGATACCATGCACAAGGATCTGTATCGCGGCCGCGCCGCCGCGCTGTCGATGATCCCGACCAGCACCGGGGCCGCCAAGGCCGTGGGTCTGGTGCTGCCGGAACTGAACGGCAAGCTGGACGGCGTCGCGATCCGGGTGCCCACGCCGAACGTGTCGGTGGTGGATCTGGTGTTCGAAGCCAAGCGCAGCACCACGGTCGAGGAGGTGAACGAGGCCATCCGCGCCGCCGCCAACGGGCCGCTGAAGGGCATTCTGGGGTTCACCGACAAGCCCAACGTGTCGATCGACTTCAACCACGATCCGCATTCGTCGATCTTCCATATGGATCAGACCAAGGTCATGGACGGAACCATGGTGCGCATCCTGACATGGTATGACAACGAATGGGGCTTCTCCAACCGCATGGCCGACACCGCCGTGGCGATGGGCAAGCTGATCTGATCCCGAACGGACGGGAGACGTGACCGGAACGGGGCCGCAAGGCCCCGTTTTCCGTTTCAGTCTGACACCATCTGCCGGGCGGCGGCATAGCCCTGCTGCACCTCTGCCCCGGCGGGGCTGCGGCGGCTGGTGAAGACCGGCAGCACCTGCGTCTGCACCGGCACCGGCGCGGGCATCGCCCGCTCCACCAGCATCATATCCGGGCCGGTCCGGCCTGCGGGTCTGGGCGCGCCCAGCGTCAGCCGCCGCGCGGCGGCGGGGGTTTCGGTGATCTCCATGATCCGGCTCCTGTTGCTACTGACCGGAGCCTAGCGCGCTGTGGTTGACAAACCCTTTCCAGAACCCGCCAATCCGCCGCCGCCATGCAGAGAGCGCATCCCGGGACGACCGTTCCGACAATTGTGCTGCACCGCAGCGAGGCTTAGGTTAGCGCCAACACCACAGATCAGATCACAAAGGAAACCTAAAATGACCCATGCCTTCCAAAGCCTCGCCCGTCACTTCGCCTATCTGCGCACCCGCAGCACGCTGCGCGCCCTGCCCCTGCGCACCCGCATGGACTGCAATCTGGATGGTCGCGAAGACGCGCTGGCCCATCGCGCGGTTTACGGCGCCTGACCCTCAGGCGGTGCCGAAGCGGACCTTCAGCGCGTCGTTGACCGTGGGGGTGACAAACTTGCTGACATCGCCGCCAAGCCGCGCGATCTCCTTGACCAGCTTTGACGCGATGGCCTGATGCCGGGCTTCTGCCATCAGGAACACGGTCTCGATGCTGGTATCCAGCGCGCGGTTCATGCCGACCATCTGGAATTCATACTCGAAATCCGCCACGGCCCGCAGGCCGCGGATGATGATCTGCGCCCCCACGTCGCGGGCGCAGTCGATCAGCAGGTTCTCGAACGGATGCGCCACGATCTCTGTCCCGGTGCGGGCGGACAGATCGGCGCATTCGCCCTCGATCATCGCCACCCGCTCGTCCAGCGAAAACAGCGGACCCTTGTCGCGGTTGATCGCGACGCCGATCACCAGCCGGTCGACCAGAGCGGCGGCGCGGCTGATGATGTCCATATGGCCCAGCGTGATGGGATCGAAAGTGCCGGGATAAAGGCCGATTCGCATGGGGTCTTCCTGTCCTGCGTGGGGGGCTGAACCTCGGCGCACGCAACAATATTGCGCCGGTGATTGCAACCCCGAAACGCGCACGGCACTAGAAGCCCATGATCATGCCCTGCAGCGCGTCCTTCTCCATGGCCAGTTCGGCGATCTGCGCCTTGACCACATCGCCGATGGAGATGATGCCGACCAGCACGTCATCCTCGACCACCGGCATGTGGCGGAAGCGGCCTTCGGTCATGCGGGCCAGCACCACGTTCACATCCTCGTCGCGGGTGCAGACCTTCAGCTTGCGGGTCATCAGATCCTCCACCGGCGCCTCCAGCACCGAGGCGCCGCGCGCGGCGAGCACGCGCACGATGTCCCGCTCCGACAGGATGCCCAGAGGATGCTGCCCGTCCTGAGAGATCACCACGCCCCCGATCCGGCGTTCGGCCAGAAGCTTTGCCGCGTCGGCCACGCTGGTCTGCGGCGGCACCGTGATCACGCCATCGCCGCCCTTGTCCCTGAGAATCTGTTGCACCTGCATCTGGGCCTCCTCCTGCCTTGCGCCTGTCGGGAAAGCGTCCGACCGCAGCGGGCTTCTGTCAAGCCAGACCTTCGAGAGAGGAGAGTTCCCGCCGCACGCCCTCGGCCAGCGCTGCGGCAAACCGGTTGAGCCGGTCCAGCCTCCGGTCGTCCACATGGCGCACCAGATAGAAGCTGCGGGTCAGCGCCACTTCCTCGGGCAGCACCCGCACCAGCCCCGGGGCTGCGGGCAGCGCAAAGTCATGCACGATGCCCAGCCCCGCCCCCAGCCGCAGCCAGTGAAACTGCACCGCCACCGAATTGGAGGCGAGCCGCACCCGGTCCAGCCCCAGATCCGCCAGATAATCCAGTTCCTTGTCGAAGATCATGTCGGGAATGTAGCCCACGATGCGATGCCCCTGCAGATCGGCGCGGCTGCGGATCGGCGGATGCCGCGCCAGATAGTCGCGCGAGGCCGCCAGATGCAGGCGGTAATCGCTGAGCTTCTGCACCAGCAGCCGCCCCGCACTGGGGGCGGAGACGGCAATCGCCATATCCGCCTCGCGCCGGGTCAGGTTGACCACCCGCGGCAGCGCCACGATCTGCAGATCGAGATCGGGATTGTCGGCGGAAATCGCGGCGCAGACCTGCGGCAGCAGAAAATTTGCGCAGCCATCCGGGGCGCCGATGCGGATCTGGCCCGAGAGCGTGCCTTCGGCCCCGCGCAGCGCCTGCACCCCCTGCCCCAGCGCCTGCTCCGCCGCCTCGGCATGGGCCAGAAGCCGCGCGCCCGCCTCGCTCAGCGCGTAGCCCTGCGGCGACTTGCCGAATAGCGGATGCCCCAGCCCCTGTTCCAGCCGCGCGACGCGGCGCCCCACCGTGGCGGGATCCATCCGCAGCAGCCGGGCCGCCGCCGACAGGCTTTCGCCGCGCGCCACGGCAAGGAAAATCCGCAGGTCATCCCAGTTTTCCGTCATGGCCGCACCTGAATTTCTGCAAAACGCTTTTGCCGGATTACCCCTGTTTCCCGCATTTTTGCAAGGTTAGGCTGGCCGCGACCGATCAGGAGGATCAGACATGGAAGAACTTTGCCATTTCATCAACGGCCAGCGCGTCAAGGGCACCTCGGGGCGCTTTTCCGACGTGATGAATCCCGCCACCGGCGAGGTGCAGGGCCGCGTGCCGCTGGCCAGCGTCGAGGAACTGAACGCCGCCGTGGCGCAGGCCGCCGAAGCCCAGAAGGCCTGGGCCACCACCAATCCGCAGCGCCGGGCCCGCGTGATGATGGCCTTTGGCGCGCTGATCAACACCCATATGGACGAGCTTGCCGAACTGGTCAGCCGCGAACATGGCAAGACCCTGCCCGACGGGCGCGGCGACGTGCAGCGTGGGCTGGAGGTGATCGAGGTCTGCATGGGCGCGCCGCACATGCTCAAGGGGGAATATACCGACAATGGCGGGCCGGGCATCGACCTTTATTCCATGCGTCAGCCGCTTGGCGTGGTGGCAGGCATCACGCCCTTCAACTTCCCGGCGATGATTCCGCTGTGGAAGATGGGCCCGGCGCTGGTCAGCGGCAACGCGATGATCCTGAAGCCGTCGGAACGCTGCCCCTCCACCTCGCTGCGGCTGGCGGAACTGCTGAAAGAGGCCGGGCTGCCCGATGGCGTGCTGCAGGTCATCAACGGCGACAAGGAAGTGGTGGACGCCATTCTGGACAATGACACGGTGCAGGCCGTGGGCTTTGTCGGGTCGACCCCGATCGCGCAGTATATCTATGGCCGCGCCGCCACCAACGGCAAGCGCGCGCAGTGCTTCGGCGGTGCCAAGAACCACATGATCATCATGCCCGATGCCGATCTGGACAAGGCGGCGGATGCGCTGGTGGGCGCGGGCTTCGGCGCGGCCGGCGAACGCTGCATGGCGATTTCCGTGGCCGTGCCGGTGGGTCAGGCCACCGCCGACGCGCTGGTCGAACGGCTGGTGCCGCGGGTCGAGGCGCTGAAGGTCGGGCCCTATACCGGGGGCGCCGATGTGGATTACGGCCCCGTCATCACCGCGCAGGCCAAGGCGCGCATCGACGGGCTGGTGGCCTCGGGCGTCGATCAGGGCGCGAAGCTGCTGGTGGATGGCCGCAACTTCTCGCTGCAGGGCTACGAGAACGGCTTCTTTGTCGGCCCCTCCTATTTCGACCACGTCACCCCCGACATGGAGATCTACAAGGAAGAGATCTTTGGCCCGGTGCTGTCGCAGGTCCGCGCCGACACTTATGAGGACGCGCTGAACCTTGTCATCGACAACCCCTATGGCAACGGCACCGCGATCTTCACCGCCGATGGCGATACCGCGCGCGATTTTGCGCACCGGGTCAATGTGGGCATGGTGGGCATCAACTTCCCGATCCCGGTGCCGCTGAGCTACCACACCTTCGGCGGCTGGAAAAAATCGGCCTTCGGCGATCTCAACCAGTATGGCCCCGATGCCTTCCGCTTCTACACCAAGACCAAGACGGTGACGGCGCGCTGGTTCTCCGGGATCAAGGACGGCGGAGAGTTCAACTTCAAGCCGATGGACTGACCGGCCTCGGCGACCCCCCTGTTCAGGGGGGTTGCCTCCCGCCCGTTTCGGCGGGACGATGTGCCCGCGACCCGAACCGGGCGCAGCAACGGGGACAGATGTCAGTCACATTCCGAATTCTTCCTGACCGTGGGCTTGTTTATGTCAGGTATGACGGCATCGCGGTGCTGGAGGAAACCTTCCGCGCCTTTGACGCCTATGCCCGCCACCCGCAGCAGCGCCCCGGCCAGAAACAGCTGGTCGATCTGGCAGGCATCACCGGCGTGGAACAGGATTACGTGCGCCTGATGGCGCTGCAGTCGCGCAAGGCGGATCTGTTCAGCGCCCATGAAGGCCAGACGATGATCGTCTATTACGCCCCCACCCCGCTGTCCTACGATCTCAGCAAGATGGTGCTGCGGTCTTGGGACGGGCTCGACAGCATCGTGGCGCTGGTCCAGCAGACCGAAGCGGGCGCGCTGACCCTGCTGGGGCTGCGCGAACGCAGCTTTGCCGCGCTGCTGCAGACGGCGGTGTGACGTCGCGCTGGCAGAAGCCGCGGCCCGCGCTATCTGTGATCAAAGCCGCCTGCTGCCTGCCGCCCGAGATGCCTGCGAAGGGCCTGCCATGCCAAGCCAGCTGACCATCTTTCCAGAGCGCAATCTGGCCTATCTGCACTATGCGGGCCGGACGACGGCCACGCAGTGCCTTGGCACCAGCAGGACGCTTCGCGACCATCCGCTGCGGCGCAAGGTTCAGGGCTGGCTCGTCGATTTCTCGGCGCTCGAAGGCTTCGGCAGCGATTTTGACGAGATGCGCGCGGCGGTGCAGCAGGTGGCGCTGCAGCATGACGGCCAGCCCCCCGATACCCCGCTCGCCATCTACGCCCCCTCGGATCTGGGGTTCGGCGTCGGGCGTATGTACCAGCAGATCTGCGCGGGCCTGCTGCCGATGCGCATCGGCGTCTTCCGCGAGGCGGACCGGGCGCTGGCGCATCTGGGCCAGCCCGAGGTGGAGCTTGCCGCCTTTCTCGCCAAAGCGCGCTAGATTGCGTCGCTTCACCGTTGAAACCGGCGCGGCACGGGTCTATATGTGAATTGTCTCGGCAACGGGACTATGGGCATAAACGCGCATGGAATAAGCGGATCGGACCCGGGGGCGGTACCCGGCGGCTCCACCAGACATCCCTTCGTTGGGGGACCATGGGGCCGAAACAGGATCGACGAACGTGTAAAGATGTGGCTTTGTCCCGGTGAGATACCACCGTTATCGGTTCATCAAGCATAATTGCCAACGACAATCGTGCTCCGGTCGCTCTGGCTGCGTAAGCAGTCCGAAAGATCGATTCTTAAGCCCTTGCGCCTAGCAGCGTAAGGCGGGGTTCGCAGGCACCTGGCAACAGAAGCCTGCACTTTCCCCCCCTCCCATTCTCTGCATTGACCGGACCCGTGGCGGCTGACAGCATCGGCGCATGCTGCGTCTGGCCCTGTGTCTTTGTGTCCTCTCCTCTGCCGCGCGGGCCTGCGAGACCGCGCTGCTTCTGGCCATGGACGTGTCGAATTCCGTGGATGCCGCCGAATACCGGATCCAGACCGACGGTCTGGCACTGGCGCTGCGCGATCCCTCCATCGCAGAGATCGTGCTGCGCGACCGCGTGGCGCTGGCGGTGCTGCAATGGTCGGGCCCCGACCGGCAGGAACTGTCGCTGGGCTGGCTGCAGCCGGGGGATGCCGCAGGACTTGCCGCGCTGGCCGCGCGGGTCGAGACGATGCCGCGCGCCTTCCTGCTGTCGGACACCGCGCCGGGGGCCGCGCTGATGGCGGCGCTGGATGCTTTTGCCACGGCCCCCGACTGCAAGCGGCGCATCATCGACATGTCCGGCGACGGCACGCCCAATGCGGGCAGCAATCCCGCCGCCGCGCGGGTGCGGGCCGAACGCATGGGGGTCACGGTCAACGGGCTCGCGATCGAGGCACAGGGCGCGGGCCTGCCGGTCACCAATTTCTACCGCCGCAGCCTTGCCACCCGCGACGGATTCGTGATGACGGCGCGCAGCCACCGCGGCTATGCCGAGACGCTGCGCGCCAAGATGCTGCGCGAACTGTCCCGGGTTCTGGGCTGAGCGTCATGATCCCGTTACCCTTGCCGGGCAGACAGGCGCGATGACTGCCCCCACCCTTGCCGACCTCACCCGCACCTTTGGCCGCATCGGCCTGCTGAGCTTTGGCGGCCCCGCCGCGCAGATCGGCCTGCTGCACCGCGTTCTGGTCGACGAACGCGGCTGGCTGGACGAACGCCAGTATCTGCGCGCGCTGTCCTTCTGCATGCTGCTGCCGGGGCCAGAGGCGATGCAGCTTGCCACATGGGCGGGCTGGCGGCTGCGCGGCGTGCCCGGCGGGCTGATCGCGGGCGGGCTGTTCGTGCTGCCCGGCGCGCTGGTCATCGCGGCGCTGGCGCTGGCCTATGCCGCATGGGGCGACCTGCCGCAGACAGAGGCCGTGCTGCTGGGGGTCAAGGCCACGGTGATCGTCATCGTGGTGCAGGCGCTGCTGCGGCTCGGGCGGCGGGTGCTGCGGGGGCCGCTGGCGCTGGCCTTGGCGCTGGCCGCCTTTGTGGCGCTATATGCGCTGCAGCTGCCCTTTCCGCTGGTGGTGGCGGGGGCGGCGCTGGTGGGAATCCTGCGCCCAAGGGCGGATCCCGCCCCCGCCGCGCCCCCGCCCCCACTTGCGGGCGCGGGCAACTGGCGCGCGCTGCTGGTCTGGGCCGCGCTCTGGCTGCTGCCGCTGCCGATTCTGGCGCTGGCCGGTCAGGGCCTGCTGGTCGATCTGGGCCTGTTCTTCGCCAAGCTCGCGGTGCTGTCCTTTGGCGGCGCCTATGCGGTGCTGGCATGGATGGCGCAGGAGGCGGTGGCGCTGCGCGGCTGGCTGACGCCCGCGCAGATGGCCGATGCGCTGGGGCTGGCGGAAACCACGCCGGGGCCGCTGATCCTTGTCACGCAGTTCGTGGGCATGCTGGCGGGCCATGGCGCGGGGGGCTGGCCCATGGCGCTGGCGGCGGGCGCGCTGGTGCTGTGGATGACCTTCCTGCCCTGCTTCCTGTGGATTTTCGCCTTTGCCCCGCATCTGGAACGGCTGCTGGCCCGTCCGCGCCTGCAGGCAGCGCTGGAGGCGGTGACCGCCGCCGTGCTGGGGGTCATCGCCAACCTGTCGCTGTGGTTCGCCATCAACGTGCTCTTTGCGCAAAGCGTCGTGCTGGAAGCGTGGCCGCTGCGCCTTACCCTGCCCGATCCTGCCACGCTGCGGCTGGATGCGGTGCTGCTGACAGCACTTGCCGCGCTGCTGCTGGGGCCCGCGAAGCGGTCGATCCTGCTGACGCTGCTGATTTGTGCGCTGGCGGGCGGCGCGCTGCGGCTGGCGGGCTGGGGGTGATGCCCCATGCCGCGCCCGTTGCGGAAAATTCCCCGCACCTCTTTTCCTCGGCGCCAAATCGAATATGGTGGCCGAAAGGCACGAGGATCAAGGCCATGTCCGGCGGCATCGACTACGGCAATCTCATGCATCGCGCCATGCGCGGGCTTATTCATGACGTTCTGGCGGGGGTGCAGGCCTCCGGTCTGCCGGGCGAGCATCATTTCTTCATCACCTTCGACACCCAGCATCCGGATGTGGAACTGGCCGACTGGCTGTCCGACCGCTATCCGGGCGAAATGACCGTGGTCATGCAGCACTGGTATGACGATCTGGAGGTGAATGACGACGGTTTCGCGGTCACGCTGAACTTTGGCGACGCGCCGGAGCGGCTGTATATCCCCTATGACGCGATCAAGACCTTTGTCGATCCGTCGGTGGAATTCGGTCTGCGCTTCGAGACCCATGACGAGGATGACGACGAGGATCCGACCCCGCCGGATGACAAGCCCAAGCGCCCCCGCGCGGTGGAGCCGCGCCAGCAGGACGCAGAGGTGGTCCGGCTTGATTCCTTCCGCAAATGAGCATTCGCCCGTGACCCGCTGCCACCGATGGCGGGCCGCGTCGCATCGGCATCACGGCTGAGCGCGGCGCGGGAGGGCGGGGGCACATGCGGAACACCAGCGATCTGAGCCTGTTTCTGGGGCAGATGCTGCGCCGACCGCAGTCGGTCTCGGCGCTGATGCCCTCTTCCGAACGGCTGGCCCGCGCCATGGCGGCGGAAGTGCCCGAGGGCACGGGGCCGGTGGTGGAGCTGGGGCCGGGCACGGGCAAGATCACCCGGGCGCTGCTGGAGGCGGGCATCGCGCCTTCGGATCTGCATCTGCTCGAAATCAATGATGATTTTGTCTCCTTCCTGCGGCTGCGGCACCCGGATGTGCATCTGCATCATCGCGGCGCGCAGGACATGGACCGCATCGGGCTGCCCACGGCGCGGGCCGTGGTGTCGGGCCTGCCGCTGCTGTCGCTGCCGCGCGACCTGCAGCGCGCCATTCTGGAGGCGGCGTTCCGGCTGCTGCCGCCGGGGGCGCCGCTTATCCAGTTCACCTATGGTCCGTCCAATCCGGTGCCCGGCCCGCTGATGCGCGATCTGGGGCTGGTGGCGGAACGCGGGCGCCGGGTCTGGCACAACATGCCGCCCGCCCAGATCTACCGCCTGCGGAGGCCTGCGGCCTGAGATTGGGGCGCTAACGGCAGCGCGGGCAGCTTCTGCGCCGTTGCCCCTGCCCCAAGCTGCCGCTAAACCGCACACAATCGTATGCTTTCAGGAGGCAGAGATGGCCACGACCCGCACCGAAACCGACAGCTTCGGCCCGCTGGAGGTTCCCGCCGACAAGTACTGGGGCGCCCAGACCCAGCGGTCGATCATGAATTTCCCGATCGGCTGGGAAAAGCAGCCCGTGCCGATCATCCGCGCGCTTGGCGTGGTCAAGAAGGCCTGCGCGCAGGCCAACAAGGATCTGGGCACGATGGAGGCGCAGATCGCCGATGCGATCATCGCCGCCGCCTCCGAGGTGATCGAGGGCCAGTTCGACGACAACTTCCCGCTGGTGGTCTGGCAGACCGGGTCGGGCACCCAGTCCAACATGAACGCGAACGAGGTCATCTCGAACCGCGCCATCGAGATGCTGGGCGGCGAGATGGGCTCCAAGAAGCCCGTCCACCCGAACGACCATTGCAACATGGGCCAGTCCTCCAACGACACCTTCCCGACCGCGATGCATGTCGCCATCGCGATGCAGGCGCGTGACGTGCTGCTGCCGGGCCTGCGCAAGCTGCATGACGCGCTGGCCGCCAAGTCCGAGGAATTCCGCGACATCATCAAGATCGGCCGCACCCATACGCAGGATGCGACACCGCTGACGCTGGGGCAGGAATTCGGCGGCTACACCCATCAGGTGAAAAAGGGCATCGAGCGGGTCGAGGCCTGTCTGGGCGACATCTACGAGCTGGCGCAGGGCGGCACCGCCGTGGGCACCGGGCTCAACACCCAGAAAGGCTGGGCGGAGATGGTCGCGAAGAACATGGCCGACATCACCGGCCTGCCCTTCGTCACCGCCCCCAACAAGTTCGAAGCCCTTGCCGCCCATGACGCCATGGTGATGTTCTCGGGCGCGCTGAAGACCGTGGCGGCCTCGCTGTTCAAGATCGCCAACGACATGCGTCTGCTGGGGTCCGGCCCGCGGTCGGGTCTGGGCGAACTGATCCTGCCGGAAAACGAACCGGGCTCGTCGATCATGCCGGGCAAGGTCAACCCGACGCAGGCCGAAGCGCTGACCATGGTCTGCGCGCATGTGATGGGCAATGACGCCGCCGTGGGCTTTGCCGGATCGCAGGGCCATTTCGAGCTTAACGTCTACAACCCGATGATGAGCTACAACGTGCTGCAGTCCATGCAGCTTCTGGGCGACAGCGCCTCTGCCTTCACCGACAACATGGTGGTGGGCACGCAGGCCAACGTGGCGCGGATCGAAAAGCTGATGAAGGAATCGCTGATGCTGGTCACGGCGCTGGCCCCCACCATCGGCTATGACAACGCCACCAAGGTCGCCAAGACCGCGCACAAGAACGGCACCACGCTGAAGGAAGAGGCGATCGCGCTTGGCTTTGTCGATGCCGAGACCTTCGACCGCATCGTGCGCCCCGAAGACATGATCGGCCCCAAGGGCTGAACCGGTCTTCTGCCTGTCCTCCGGGGCCCTGCGCGGGCCCCGGTTTTCCGCCGATGTGGCAGCGCCTTATCATTTTGCACACATTGCCGCCGCGCACCGCCGCGCTAAAGTCCAATCCATGAGCAAGGTCATCAATCTCAACCGGGCCCGCAAGGACCGGCAGCGCGCCGAAAAACGCGCCGCTGCGGATCAGAATGCCGCCCGACACGGTCTGAGCAAGGCCGAAAAAATGCTGGAAGCCGCGCGCGCCAAGAAGGCGGACGCGGCGCTGGACGGCCACAAGCTCGACGAATGAGCGGGCGTCCGGTCAAACGCTCGCTGACGCTGCGCGGGCATCGCACGTCTGTATCGCTGGAAGAGATTTTCTGGCGGGAATTCCGTGTCATTGCCGAAGCCGAGGGCAAGACCCTGAACGCGCTGGCCACGGAGATCGACGAATCGCGCGGGCTCGACTCGGGGCTCGCCTCCGCCATCCGCGTCTATGTGCTGCAGCAGGTCAAGGCGCGGCAGGGCTGAGCCGCCGCGCCTTTGGTCCCGGGATCAGGCTTTCGCCAGACGCGCCTCGCGCGCCGCGCGCAGACGGGCGAAATCATCCCCGGCATGGTAGCTCGACCGGGTCAGCGGCGTGGCCGACACCATCAGGAAGCCCTTGCCATAGGCGGTTTTTTCGTAGGACGCGAATTCATCCGGCGTCACGAACCGGTCGACGCGGTGATGTTTCGGCGTCGGCTGCAGATACTGCCCGATGGTCAGGAAATCGACATCCGCCGCGCGCATGTCATCCATGACCTGCCCCACCTGTTTGCGGTCTTCGCCCAGCCCGACCATGATGCCCGACTTGGTGAAGATGCGCGGATCAAGCTCCTTGACCCGCTGCAGCAGGCGCAGGGAATGGAAATAGCGCGCGCCGGGCCGCACCTCGGGGTAAAGCCCGGGCACGGTTTCCAGATTGTGGTTGAACACGTCAGGCCGCGCCGCAACCACGGTTTCCAGCACAGAGGGCGCGCATTTCAGGAAATCCGGCGTCAGGATTTCGATCGTGGTGCCGGGCGAACGGTGGCGCACGGCGCGGATGGTCTGGGCAAAATGCTCCGCCCCGCCATCATCCAGATCGTCGCGGTCCACCGAGGTGATGACCACATGGTTCAGCCCCAGCTTGGCCACCGAATCCCCGACCCGGCCCGGCTCGAAAACGTCCAGCGTCTCGGGGCGACCGGTGGCGATGTTGCAGAAAGTGCAGCCGCGCGTGCAGATGTCGCCCATGATCATCATGGTTGCGTGGCCCTGGCTCCAGCATTCGCCCACATTGGGACAGCCCGCTTCTTCGCAGACGGTGACCAGCTTGTGTTCGCGCATGATGCGGCGGGTTTCGTTATAGCCCTCGCCGCCGGGCGCCTTGACGCGGATCCAGTCCGGTTTCTTGGGCTGGGCGTTGTCAGGACGGTGCGCCTTTTCCGGGTGGCGCTGTGCCGGGATCTTGAGGTCGCGCATGGCAAATTCCCCGCGTGCTGGGTCAGGTCGCCTTCAAGATAGGGCAGCGTCCGGCCCCATGCCAGAGCCGGTCCGCCCGATCGGGGGCGACGGTTCCCCGATCCCTACGCCCCTTGTGGGGAAAGCGCAATTGCCAAGCCCGCCGCCCGGTCAGGAGGAGAGCTTCATGGTGACCATGCCCGCCACGATCAGCGCCGCCGCGATCCCGCGCTGCAGCGTCAGCGCCTCGCCCAGAAACAGGATGCCGACGATAAAGGCCCCCACCGCGCCGATCCCGGTCCAGACCATATAGGCGGTGCCCAAGGGCAGGCTGCGCATCGACAGGCTCAGCAGCCAGAACGACCCGGCCATGCCCGCCACCATCACCAGCGTCGGGACAATCCGGGTGAAGCCATGCGACTGCTTCATCGCAAAAGCCCAGACAATTTCAAGAAGACCGGCGACCACCAGAAGGATCCACGCCATGACACGCTCCATTGCTTCGGGCCGTCCCGCGTGGTTCCCGATGTGGGGAAGGTCGTCCTTCGCCGCCAGATATGGCGGCTCTGGCGCGGGGGTCAATAGGCAGGAACGCTTGCCCGCGACCGCGCGGTCAGATCCTCGCCCACCCCGCGCAGCCGCTGCGCCAGATCGGTGAACCAGCCCTGCGCGGGCGTGCTGGCGCGGCGCACCAGCCCGATGCTGCGCGACGGCTCCGGAGTGGCAAAGCGGCGCAGGCACATGCCCTCGGCGGCGCGCGCTTCGGTCGGAATGGCGATCTCCGGCATCAGGGTCAGGCCGAACCCCGCCGCCACCAGCCGCGACAGCGTGGCCAGCGACGATGCCCCCATGTTGATGCGCGCATTGCCCCGGCTGCGGCCACAGACCGCCAGCGCCTGATCGGTCAGGCAGTGCCCGTCCTCCAGCAGCAGCAGCTGACTTTCGCCCAGTCCTTCGGGATGTGGCACGTCGTTGTAAAGCTCCAGCCGTGCGGCGCTGCCCGCCAGCAGGAAGCGGTCCTCGAACAGCGGTTCGGCGGCGATGCCCTCGCGTTCGGCGGGCAGCGCGATCACGGCGGCATCCAGCCTGCCATCCAGCAGCTGATCCAGCAGCCGGTCGGTCACCGCCTCCGTCACCGACACGTCAAGCGAGATGTCCGCCGCGCGCATCGCTGCCAGCGCTTCGGGCAGGAAATAGGGCGCGATGGTGGGAATCACCCCCAGCGCCAGCCGTCCGGTCAGCCCGCCGCGCCGCCGTGCCGCCTGTTCCAGCGCCGCCACCTCGCCAAGGATGCGGTCTGCCACCTCCAGCACCTCGCGCCCGAAGGGGGTCAGCACCACATCGCGCGCATGGCGTTCCACCAGCGGGCCGTTCAGGGTGGTTTCCAGTTCGCGGATCTGCACCGACAGCGCGGGCTGCGACACATGGCAGGCCTCCGCCGCGCGGCGGAAATTGCGCTGTTCGGACAGGGCCTTGAAATAGCCGAGCTGGCGGAGGGTCATGTTCATAGGAAAATGTTATCAATCTTTAAATAAACTGCAATTGGAAATTATTCAAAGGCTTCTACATCCTGTCGGTGAAGGGGCCACTGCCCCACCACTCCATCGAGGAAGCCATGACCAAGCGACTGACCACCTCCGCCGGCGCGCCGGTGCCCAGCAACAACACCTCCGCCACGGCGGGCCCGCGCGGCCCGGTGCTGCTGGAGGATTATCAGCTGATCGAAAAGCTGGCCCATCAGAACCGCGAACGCATCCCCGAACGGGTGGTGCATGCCAAGGGCTGGGGCGCGCAGGGCACCTTTACCGTCACGCATGACATCAGCCGCTACACCTGCGCCAGCCTGTTCTCGAAGGTGGGCACCACCTGCGAGATCCTGTCGCGCTGGTCCACCGTGGCGGGCGAACTGGGTGCTGCCGATGCCGAACGCGACGTGCGCGGCTTTTCGGTGAAATTCTACACCGAAGAGGGCAACTGGGATGTGGTCGGCAACAACACCCCCATCTTCTTCATCCGCGACGCCTATAAATTCCCGGATTTCATCCGCACCCAGAAGCGCCACCCCAAGACCAACCTGCGGTCGCCCGAAGCGATGTTCGATTTCTGGGCCGCCCAGCCCGAATCGGTGCATCAGGTCACCATCCTGATGTCGGATCGCGGCATTCCGGTGAACCCGATGCACATGCATGGCTATGGCTCGCACACCTATTCCATGTGGAATGCGGCGGGGGAACGGCACTGGGTGAAGTTCCATTTCCGCTGCCAGCAGCCGATCCGCAACTACACCAACGAACAGGCCGAGGAACTGATCGGCAAGACCCGCGAAAGCTATCAGGAAGATCTGTATAACGCGATCGACGAGGGCCGCTTCCCGAAATGGGAGCTGAACATTCAGGTCATGCCCGAGGCGCAGGCGGAAACGCTGGACTTCAACCCCTTCGATCTGACCAAGGTCTGGCCGCATGACCAGTTCCCGCTGATCCCGGTGGGCATGCTGGAATTCAACCGCAACCCCGACAATTACTGGCAGTTCGTGGAAAACGCCGCCTATTCGCCGTCCAACAAGATCCCCGGCATCGGGTTTTCGCCGGACAAGATGCTGCAGGGCCGGATCTTTGCCTATGCCGACGCGCATCGTTACCGGCTTGGCACCCATTACGAGGCCCTGCCCGCCAATGCGCCGAAAGCGCCGGTGCATCACTATCACAAGGACGGGTCCATGCGGTTCTTCCCGCAGGTCACCGGCCATCCGGATGCCTATTACGAGCCCAACCAGTATGAGGAATCCGCCAAGGCCGATCCTTCCGTGATGGAGCCGCCGCTGCGCATTTCCGGCGATGCCGACCGCTATGTGCAGGAAGACAAGGATGCCGATTACGTCCAGCCCCGCGCGCTTTATGCCGAGGTGCTCGACGACGGCGGGCGCAAGCGGCTGCATCTGAACATGGCCCGCGCCATGTCGCCCTGTTCGGACAGCGTGAAAGAGCGCTGGTATGCCGTGCTGCGCCGCGTGCACCCCGAATATGAGGCGGGCGTGCGCAAGGCGGCCGAGGATCTGAAATCAGGCACTATCGACGATTATCCCGGCATTCCCGTCACCAGCGATACGCCGGTGCGCGTCGCGGAATGATCTAGGGCCAAACGTCAGGGGGCGGTGCCACGGCACCGCCCCCTTTTCCATCGCCCCGCAAGCGCTCAGCCGATCAGCCCGCCGCCGGGTCCGGTGGTCAGGTCGTAATGCCGTTTCAGCCGCTGCAGCGCGATGCGCAGCACAATCTTGCCAGAGCGGGCGGCCCATCCCATGCGCTTTTCCGTGGTCTCCAGCCCCTCCAGATAGCAGCAGCATTGCAGCGCCACGTCGCCCAGCCCGGGCCCCAACTCGCGCAGCGCCGCCGAAAACCGCAGCCGCGCCGCTTCGGGCCCGCGCGGATGCCCTTCGCCCGCGCCCGGCACCACACCTTCGGTCAGATACTGGTCCCAGTTCTGCGCCGCCCGCTGCCCCATCTGCGCCAGTTCGAAATCCTCGCGCAGTCTTTCGCCCGCCCGCACCAGATCCTCGGCCAGAAACGGCGCGCCGTCCTTCTCGCGCCGTCGTGCCAGCACGGCGAGCGGGCTTTCGGCGATGACATAGCGGCGGCGGCCCCGGGGATCGGCCTCTTCGGCGTCCAGCGCCGCCTCTGCCGCGCGCCCGGTGTCAAAGCCCGCCTGCGCCTCGGCAAAGCCGCGCAGCTTGTTTTCCTGTTCCGCCAGCAGATGGCTCAGCGCAGCACGCCCGCCGGGGGTGATGCGATAGCGGGAAATCCGCGCCGGAGCCTCGCAGGCGATCCAGCCCTTCAGCGCCATGGCCTGCGCCACCGGCGCATCCACCACCGCCGTGCGGGCCGACCCGCCCTGCCCGGTGTCGCGCACCACCACCGCCTTGTCCATCTCGGCGGCCACTGCCAGCACGGCGCCGTTTTCGCAAAGCCGCCGCAGCACGCGCCGCGCCTCCCGCGCCAGCGTCACCGCGTCGGGGGTCATGTCGTTCAGCGCTTCGGCCATCGTTCCGCACTCCTTGCCGGGCCGCGCCTGCATCGCCCCCGCCTCGATCCCGCCAAGCTTGCGCAGCGCCCCGTCCACCAGCGGGTCATCGCGCAGCGTCTCCATGCGCCGCACCTGCCGCAGCACGGTGGAGGCATGGCGCCCCGCCTCGCGCGCCAGTTTGCGGATGCCCTCGCCGCCTTCGGTATGCGCCAGATAAAGCCGGGCCTCTTCCGGCACCCATGCTGGCAAATGCGCCGCCCAGCGGGCCGCTCCGGCTGCGGCGGCAGATGATCCTGATCCCGGTGGCTTGGTCATGTTGTTCACAAGTTTATCCCCAACAGCACGCAACCTATTGGTGTGTGTGTTACCCGACGGTTAAAATCATCCTGGTTTCGTCAAATTATCCCCAAAATATAAACAATCTTGAAACGACCGGACGTGCGCTCCGGCCTCACGGCAACAGCGCTCCGGCCTGTGTAGCCTTGCCCCCGTCACCAGACCGAAGGGACAAGACCATGCAAGACATCCTGAGCCTGCTTGCCAGCCTGCGCCGTCCGCGCCTGCTGATCCGTGCCGCGCGCATCGGCGCCGACGATTACCGCCGCGAGGCGCATCTGGCGCGGATTCTGGGCTATGCCGCCCTACCGCGCAGCGGTGCCGCGCTGATGCGGCTTGTCGATCTGGAGGCGGATCTGGACCTGCGCCGCCGCGCCGAAGACACGGCCTATTCCATCGCCCGCCACGTCGAGGTGCTGGCGGCGATCATGGGAGAGGCGCGGCTGCTGCGTGCCGGTCTGGGCGCGGAAGCGGTCTGAGGCTCAGATCTCGGGGCCGATCTCGGCCTTGCGCCGCGCCACGAAGGCCCGCAGCGCCGTCTCGACATCCTCGGGCAGCGGCGGCACGTTATGGCTGTCCAGCCAGTGCCGGACCTGCGCAGAGGCCCGTTCCATCGCATCCCCCGTCTCCGCCGCGCCGCCCGGATCCTCTGCGGCGGCGCCGCGCCCGACAAAGTGCCCCCCCGGCCCGATATCGCGGATCAGGTCCAGCGCCGCCGCGCCCTCCTCGGCCACGGAGTGCGACGGAACCTGAAGATCGGTTTCCAACTGGTTGGCGTCCATCACAAATTTCTCGAAATCCGCCACCAGCCCGCCATCGAGCCAGCCGCAGGCATGCAGGATAAAATCCACGCCCGCCGCCTGCGTCTCTGCCAGCCCGCGCGCGGCCTCGTATCCCGCCTGCGCGTCCGGCAGGGCCGCGCCGGTCAGGGCGCCGCCGCAGCGGAACGGAATCCCCATGCGCCGCGCCAGCTGCCCGGCCCCGCGCGTGATCTGCACCGCCTCTGTCGTGTCGAACCGCGCCGCGCCTCCCGCCGCATCCACCGAGGCCACGAAGGGTCCAAAGATCACCGGCGCGCCCGGTCGGATCAGCTGCGCATAGGCGACGCCCGCCCGCACCTCTGCCAGCATCTGCGCCAGCGTGCCGCCCACCGTTTCGGGCGCCGTGGCGCCGGGCAGCAGGAACGGCGCCACGATGCAGGCCTGATTGGCCGCGGCATAAAGCTCCAGCGCCTTGGTCATGGTCTCGTCGAAACAAAGCGGCGATCCCACGGAAATCAGCGCGGCGAGCACGGTCAGCCCGTCCTCCAGCGCCGGGCCGAACAGGATCCGCGCCATGTCCAGACTGTCGCGCACATGGGCGGGCTCGGTCACCGCCCCCATGAAGGGCTTGTCGGACAGGGTCATATGGGCCAGCAGCATGTCCAGATGACGGCTGTTCACCGGCACGTCGGTCGGCTCGCAGATGGTGCCGCCGGAATGGTTCAGCGCCGGAGCCATCTGCGCCAGCTTCACAAAATTCCGGAAATCCGACAGCGTGGCAAAGCGCCGTCCGCGCGCTGCATCCTGCACGAAGATCGGCCCGTAAACGGGTGCCATCACAGGAGTTTTCCCGCCAATCTCGACACTGCGATCCGGCGTCCGCGCCGTCTGGACAAAACGGGCGGGCGCCTTGGCGCACAGGCTGGCGACCAGTTCGGGCGCAAGCCGCACCCGTTCGCCTTCGATCTGCGCCCCGGCAGCCGACCAGCGGGCCAGCGCGTCGGGAGAGTTGATGAAGTTCACGCCGACCTCCGCCAGCAGGCGATCCGCCACCGCCTCGATCTGGCGCAGCGTGCCATCATCCAGCAGGCCATGGGGGGTGTCATCGCGGGTCATCAACGCATCGGCCATCCGGTTTCCTTATCTGACGCGGCACAAACCCGGCGCCGCCGTCACAGTCTAGCCCGGCAGAGGGCGCATGTCGCCGACCCGCAGCGGCGCTTCGCGCACAAAAACGACATGTTGCAGGTGAAATACGCCGCATTTTCGGGGATGCCTCGGGTTCGGCTTAAGCGGATATTCACGCCTGCTGCGTCAGGATCACCGGAATGACCCCAATCTGGTGCGGCGGTGATGGTTTCCGTTCTTGTGCATGTTGTCGTGCTGCTTGCCCTGTTCCTGACGGTGCCGGTTTATGCCGAGTCTGCGGCACATGGCGCGGAGCCGCACCCCGCCAGCGGTGCGGCTCCCTCTGCCGGTCAGACCGGCCTCTGTCAGGGATTTGGCCCGCAAAGCCCGCGCGACATCTCCAACCCGCACGGGCTCAATCCCGCCCGCTACGCCATGGCCCCGCCGCCCGAGGATCTGAACCTGTGCAACATCCATCTTCACTCGAATGCCGAACATATGGGGCCGGGTTTTGCCATCTATGCCGGCTCCGGGGAGCATGGCGGCTTTCGCTGCGCGGGCAGCACCTCGCTCAGCCCCGCCGAACTGACCCGCCCCGAACCGGGACATGCCCGCTTCGACGGGGTAGAACCGGGCGACACGATCGAGGTGCACTGGGTCTATTCCTCCTGTCAGGTCGCTCCGGGGCCGGGGCTGGCCTCCTGCCTGTCGCCAACCTGCCAGAACCCTGACCTGCGCGTGGAGGCGCAGGTGTTTCTGGTGGTGAACGATCCCAACGCCCTGGATTTCCGCGACTTCATCTATTACGGCACCCTGCGCGGCGGGCGCTATCAGGCCCGCTCCCTGCCCACGGGCACCGGTCAGCCGGTGCTGTTCCGCGGCTCCACCACCGGGCCTGCCTATTCGCAGGCCACCTGCTCGCCGCTGCAGGTCACATGGTCGGTGCGCCCGCGCTGCGCCCGGCTCAACATCGCCTCTCTGGACGCCTGGGCCGAGATGGGCAACGTGTTCGAGGAAACCCACAGCCACGGCGTCCGCCCCCTTGTCACCGCACCGGAATTGCTCAGCCCCATCGGGGAATAACCGCCGCCCGCACGCGCCCGCGCGAAGGCAGGCGCAAGGGCTCTTGCGCGGACCCGGCAACCTGCCTAAAGCAGCGCTATGACCCAGCATGATCGCCTCCTTATCGTCGACTTCGGCAGCCAGGTGACGCAGCTCATCGCGCGTCGCCTCCGCGAGCTGAATGTCTACTGCGAAATCCATCCCTATCAGAACGTCACCGACGCCTTTCTGCAGGACTTCGCTCCTCGCGCCATCGTCTTTTCCGGTGGCCCCGACAGCGTGACCCGCGACGGCTCGCCGCGACCGCCCAAAAGCGTCTATGACATGGGCGTGCCGATCCTTGGCATCTGCTATGGCCAGCAGGTCATGATGCAGGATCTTGGTGGCCGCGTCGAAGCCGGGCACGGCACTGCGGAATTTGGCCGCGCCTGGGTCACCCCGGCGGAAAGCCGGCTGGACCTGCTGTCGGGCTGGTTCCTTGACGGCACCGGGCGCGAACAGGTCTGGATGAGCCATGGCGACCATGTCTCTGCAATTGCTCCGGGATTCGAGGTCTACGGCACCTCCCCCGGTGCGCCTTTTGCAATCACCGCCGATGTCAGCCGCCGGTTCTATGCGGTGCAGTTCCACCCGGAGGTGCATCACACCCCCAACGGGCGCACGCTGTATCAGAACTTCGTCCGCGAGGCGGGGTTTCAGGGCGACTGGACCATGGATGCCTATCGCGAGGAAGCGGTGCAGCGCATCCGGGACCAGATCGGCGACAAGAAGGTGATCTGTGCGCTGTCCGGCGGGGTCGACAGTTCGGTCGCCGCCGCGCTGATCCACGAAGCCGTGGGCGACCAGCTGACCTGCGTCTTTGTCGATCATGGCCTGCTGCGGCTCAACGAGGCGGAAGAGGTCGTGGGCATGTTCCGCGACCACATGAACCTGCATGTGATCCACGCGCAGGAGCAGGAGCTGTTCCTCGGCGAGCTGGAAGGCGTGTCGGACCCGGAAACCAAGCGCAAGATCATCGGGCGCCTCTTCATTGAGGTCTTCCAGAAATACGCCGACGGCATCGAGGGTGCCGAGTTTCTGGCGCAGGGCACGCTTTATCCCGACGTGATCGAATCGGTCAGCTTCTCCGGCGGTCCCTCCGTCACCATCAAGAGCCACCACAATGTCGGCGGCCTGCCCGAAAAGATGGGCCTGAAGCTGGTGGAACCGCTTCGCGAGCTCTTCAAGGACGAGGTGCGCGCGCTTGGCCGGGAACTGGGGCTGCCCGACAGCTTCATTGGCCGCCATCCCTTCCCTGGCCCCGGTCTGGCCATCCGCTGCCCCGGCGAGATCACCCGCGAAAAGCTGGAGATCCTGCGCAAGGCCGATGCGGTGTTCATCGACCAGATCCGCCGCCACGGGCTTTATGACGACATCTGGCAGGCCTTCGTGGCGATTCTGCCGGTGCGCACCGTGGGCGTGATGGGCGACGGGCGGACCTATGACTTTGCCTGCGCCCTGCGCGCCGTCACCAGCGTGGACGGCATGACCGCCGACTACTATCCGTTCAGCCATGATTTCCTTGGCGAAACGGCCACCCGGATCATCAACGAGGTGAAGGGCATCAACCGGTGCACCTATGACATCACCTCGAAACCGCCGGGCACGATCGAGTGGGAGTGACCTCACGTTTTCCATACCTGTGAACCGCCAAGCCCTGTGTTAGGCTTGGCGGAGTGTTCTGTACGTTTTTAAAGGAGCGGCGTGTCATGCTCATCGCCTTTGTCCTGACTCTGGGGACAACTTTGGCCGCAGGCTTTGCCGGCTATCGTGGCACCAGCCATAAGACATGGCAGTCTGACCTGCAGGTGGCCGGGCCCGAAACCTGTCAGGACCGCACCTGCCCCGAGGCGGTCGCTCGGTATCTGGACGCGCTGGAGCGTCGCGGCGCCACCGTCTCCGAAGATCTGCGCCACGCCGAAGCCCGGCTCGCCCGTCTCAAGCAGCGGCGCGAACTCGCGGTGCTGGCGACGCTGGCGCTGGGGCTCTGCCCGCTGGCGCTTGGCCATCCGCTGCTGGTGGCGCTGGCCGTGGGTGGTGCCGGGATCGCGGCCTTTGCGCTGGGGCGCGTCGCGGCGCTGGTCACCCTGCTCAGCCATCATATCGGCGCGTTGCGCGCGTTGCGCGACGCGCATGAGCGCGAAGCGGAGACATGGCAGCGTGCCGCGCCCTCACGGTCCGGAGATTTTGCACCGATCTGACCGGCACGGAAGTCTGCGCCGGGGCTTGCCGTCCGGCGCGTCTGCGGTCACTCTGGCGCCGGGAGAGACGCAGCATGTCATCACAACCTGACGGACGGCGCGCGACAGCGCCGGATGGCCGGGGTCTGCCTGCGGTGATCTTCCCCGCTTCGCCCTTTCGCGGGTCCGCCCCGCCGCAACGGAAATGCCCGCCGATGACTGCCGAGACCACCGTGACCGCCCCTCCCGCGTCGCAGACCCTGCGCGCCGCGCTCTGGATGACGGGGGCGATCGTGTCCTTCTCGTCGATGGCGGTGGCGGGCCGCACGGTCAGCCTTGACCTCGACACGTTCGAAATCATGCTCTACCGCTCGCTGATCGGGCTGGTGCTGATCACCGCCGTGGTGCTGCTGACCGGACGTTGGGCCGAGGTCACGACCCGGCATTTCGGCCTGCAGATCATCCGCAACATCAGCCATTTCACCGGGCAGAACCTGTGGTTCTTCGCCATCGCCTCCATCCCGCTGGCGCAGGTGTTCGCGCTGGAATTCACCGCACCGATCTGGGCGCTGCTGCTGTCGCCACTGGTGCTGGGAGAGCGGCTGACCCGCGCGCGGGTGCTGGCGGCGCTGGCGGGCTTTGTCGGCATCCTCATCGTGGCGCGCCCCTCGCCGGACACGCTGTCGCCGGGGCTGATCGCGGCGGCGCTGGCAGCCTTGGGCTTTGCCGGGTCGGCGGTGTTCACCCGCAGGCTGACCCGCAGCGTCAGCACGCTCAACATCCTGTTCTGGCTGACGGCGATGCAGGCGGTGTTCGGGCTGATCTGCGCCGGGATCGATGGTGACATCGCGCTGCCGCCCCTGACCGCATGGCCCGCCGTGGGGGTGATTGCGGTGGCCGGTCTGGTGGCGCATTTCTGCCTGACCACCGCGCTCAGCCTCGCGCCCGCCGCCGTGGTCATGCCCATCGATTTTGCCCGGCTTCCGGTCATCGCGCTGGTGGGGATGCTGCTTTATGCCGAACCGCTCGATCCATTCGTGCTGCTGGGGGCTGCGGTGATCTTTGCGGCAAATTACGGCAATATCCTGCGCGAGACTCGCAGGGCCCGCAAAGCCTGACCCGGCGCCCCCGCGCGCCATTTGACGCCGCCTGCGCCCCGTTCTACCAGACGGGCGGATCAACGGGAGCCTGACCATGCTGTATGACACCGCGGCCGAGTGGCGTGCCGCCCCCAGAAAACGGGTGCTGCTCTTCGCCATGTCGGGGCTGGGCAAGACCCATGTCTCCTCGATGCTGCGGCATTCGGGGCGGTGGTTTCATTACTCCATCGATTACCGCATCGGCACGCGCTACATGGGCGAATATATCGTCGACAATGCCAAGCGCGAGGCGATGAAGGTGCCCTTCCTGCGCGATCTGCTGCTGTCGGATTCCATCTATATCGGCTCCAACCTGACCTTCCAGAATCTCAGCCCGGTGTCGACCTATCTGGGCAAGCCCGGCAATCCGGATCGCGGCGGGCTGCCCATGGACACCTATCGCGCCCGTCAGGATCAGTTCCGCCGCGCCGAGGAACAGGCGCTGCTGGATACCGGCTATTTCATCGACCGCGCGCAGGATCTGTATGGCTATCCGCATTTTGTCTGCGACACCGGCGGGTCGATCTGCGAATGGGTCGATCCCGAGGATCCGGAGGATCCGATCCTGACCGAGCTTTCGCGCGTGGCGCTGCTGGTCTGGGTCCGCGGCAGCGAGGCGCATACCGAAGAGCTGATCCGCCGCTTCGACCGCGCGCCGAAACCGATGGCCTATCAGCCGCAGTTCCTGAGCGCCGCGTGGCAGAGCTATCTGGAGCAGCAGCAGATCACCGAAGCCGAGGTCGATCCTGACGCCTTCATCCGCTGGACCTATGCCCGCGCGCTGGCCCACCGTCAGCCACGCTACGAGGCGATGGCGCGCAACTGGGGCATCACGGTGGATGCCTCGGAGATGGCCGGGCTGACCGACGAGGCGGCGTTTACCGAAGTGATCGCGGCGGCGCTGCCCGGATAGGGGTCGCTGGCCCGGTGCCCTTGTGCTCCATCTTTTCATTAACCTTTGATTAACCATTTGCTGACATTGACGGAGAAGATGTCGCCGCAGCGGGAGCCGACTTGGTGCAGGACAGCGAAGATGTTCTTGGGTTTCTGCGCAGCGTCGTCAGCTTCGCCCAGTCTCATGACCAGCAGGCGCTGGCGCTTGTGGTCAAGACCGCGCTTCCCGCGATGCGGAGCGCGGGACCGCTCTGCAAAAGCCTGAGCATCACCTGTGGCCCTGACAGTCTGAAGGTCGCGCATTGCGTGCGCCGCTCGGCGTCCTACTGTCGGCATTTCTGCCCGCTCGACGCCGCCTAACGGCTCTGGACACACCCTTTTCGGTGCACCTGTGCACGGCCTCAGCGGCTGCTGCCGGGGCACCTGACCGGATTCCGGACAGCATGATTTTCATGATTGAAACCGCAGCCCTTCCTCCTCAAGCTTCGACGCTGTCGGGCCGCGAGGACCCGACGGAGATCCACAGAAAAAGAGGTCATAGAGGTGAGTTGTTCGATCAGTTTCCTGTCTTTTCCCTGCGAGCCCGTGCCGCACCCTGCGGCTGTCGACATCGACCCGGACCGGACCGCGGTGCTGCTGATCGGACTTCCTGTGCACCCGGACGCGGCCCCGCAATCCGACGCGCTGCGCAATCTGGCCCGGATCTGCATCGCTGCCCGCGATACCGGCCTGCCGGTCGTGCATCTGACCGAAAGCCGGAACAGCGCATCCCGGCCCGACGCGGCACAGCAGCAACGCCCCCCGCATGCGGTGCAGCGCGGCGACACGGTCTGCGGAAGTGTCGACGCCCTGCACCGACTGCTGGCCGAGCGGGGCCTGCGCCGCATCATCGCGGCGGGCCGCTGCCACGACGGCGCGGCGCTGTCGCTGCTGAACGGGCTGGTGGCCGCAGGCGTCGAGCTGCTGCTGCTTCCCGACGCCTGCCTTGCGGAGGCCAGCCCCGCCCCGCAGGCCACAGCGCTTGACTGTGCGGCGCTGCCCACGCCTGACCTGCTGGCGCGCATGGCGGATCTGCCGCATCACGCCTGCGCCGAGGAGGTCTGAGCCTCAGTCCTCCTGAATCGGCAGCGCGGTGAACACGCCGCCCTGCCATTTCGACACCGGCGCATCGGCGGCAGGCATGGGAAGCGCCGCGATCTTTTCGGCGAATTCCGCCGAATTGCGCTTGGGCCGCCAGCCCAGATAGCGGGCGCCGGAATTGTCCCACCAGCTTGTGTCATTGTCCGAGGCGCCCCAGATCACCGGGCAGCCCAGCCGGGGCGCCCGGAACACGCAGCCGATGAGCGACACAAAATCCTCTGGCGCGAACCAAGTGGCCAGCGCCCGGCGGTCGATGGGCTCCGGCGTGACCGAGCCGATGCGCACCATGGCGGTTTCCTGCCCGAACTTGTGGAAATACATCAGCGCCACTGCCTCGCCGAAACTTTTGGACACGCCATACCAGCCATCGGGCTTGTGCGCGGCATCGGTGCCCAGCCATGCGTCCTGCGGATGAAACCCGACCACATGGTTGGAGGAGGCAAAGAGGATGCGCGGCTGGCCATGGCGCCGCGCCGCCTCGTAAAGGTTGTGCAGCCCGATGATGTTGGACTGCAGGATCGACCCGAACGGCTTTTCCACCGAAATGCCGCCCAGATGCACCACCCCGTCGCATCCCGCGACCAGCCGGTCCACCGCTTCGGCATCCGCCAGATCGCAGGTCACCACCTCGGCGCCTTCGGGGGCATCTTCGATCGGCACCAGATCCGACAGGCGCAGCGTTTCCGCCACCCCGCCCATTTCGGTGCGGATCATCCGGCCCAGCGTGCCAGCCGCGCCCGTGATTAGCAGTTTCTTCAGCATGAGACCCTCCGTCATTGCCGCGAAGCCTAAAGTCATACGACAACGTGTCAAGATTCATATTGCAGCTTCGCCCTCTCCCGCTACACTGCCCGCTGCGCAACAGGAAAGGAACCCGGCCATGCGGCACAGGCAGGTCGACCCACAAAACCCGCGCCCCAATCTGGTGCAGCAGCTCGCGGACAGCCTGCGGGCGGAAATTGCGGCGGGCGCCATTCCGGTGGGCGGGCGGCTGCCGTCGGAATCGCGGCTGAGTGCGGCGCATGGCGTGTCGCGCACCGTGGTGCGCGAGGCGGTGGCGGCCCTGCGCGCGGACGGGCTGGTGGCCGCGCGCCAAGGTGCGGGGGTCTTTGTGCAGCAGCTTCACCCGCATGGCGGCTCCCCCTTTCAGGACATTGATCCTGAACGTATTTCCTCCATCCTTGACGTGCTGGAACTGCGCGCCGCCGTCGAGATCGAGGCAGCGGGCCTTGCCGCACAGCGCCGTGCCGCAGCACAGGAGGAGGCGCTTTTTGCCGCCCTTGCCGCGCTGGAGGCCGCCCATGCCGCAGAGGGGTCCGCCACCGCCGAAGATTTCGCCTTTCACCGCGCCGTGGCCGAGGCGACCCAGAACCCGCGCTTTGCGCAGTTTCTGGACATGCTGGGACCAGAGGCCATTCCCCGTGCCCGCCTCTCCGACCAGCGCCCGGCGCAGGCGGAGTATCTGGCGCAAATCCAGCGCGAACACCGCGCCGTCGCCCATGCCATTTCCGCCCGCGATGCCGCAGCCGCCCGGGCCGCGATGCGCGATCATCTGGAACAGGGACAGGCCCGCTACCGCCGGATGTTGCGGCGCTGAGCCAACTCATCATACAAGTTGTTGACAAGCCCCCAGCGCAACGCGATAACGCTGCGGCATCCAGCGAGGAGGAAGAGCATGGATCCCCAAGAACTCAAGACGGCCCTTGGCGCGGGGCTGCTGTCCTTTCCGGTGACGCCCTTCGGCGCTGATGGCGCCTTTGCCCCCGCCCCCTATCGTGCGCATCTGGAATGGCTGTCGGGCTTTGGCGCCTCGGTGCTGTTTGCCGCCGGGGGCACGGGCGAATTTTTCTCGCTGACCCCGGCCGAGATGCCCGCGATCATCCGCACCGCCAAGGAAGGGGCTGCGGGCACGCCCATCGTCGCGGGCTGCGGTCTGGGCACCCATATGGCGGTGGAGATGGCACAGGCGGCAGAGGCCGCAGGCGCCGACGGTCTGCTGCTGCTGCCGCATTACCTGATCGACGCGCCGCAGGAGGGGCTTTACGCCCATGTCAAAGCGGTCTGCGATGCCGTGCAGATCGGCGTCATGGTCTATAACCGCGACAACTGCATCCTTGCGCCCGACACGCTGGCCCGGCTCTGCGAGGCCTGCCCCAATCTGGTCGGGTTCAAGGATGGCTCTGGCGAGATCGGTCAGGTGCGCCAGATCACCGCGACCATGGGTGACCGGCTGACCTATCTGGGCGGGATGCCCACGGCAGAGCTTTTTGCCGAGGCCTATCTGGGCGCGGGCTTCACCACCTACAGCTCTGCCGTGTTCAATTTCGTGCCGGGGCTTGCCATGGAATTCTACCGCGCCCTGCGCGCGGGCGAACGCGACATCTGCGAGGATATCCTGCGCGATTTCTTCTATCCGTTCATGGCGATCCGCAACCGCCGCAAGGGCTATGCCGTGGCCGCGATCAAGGCCGGGGTGCGGCTGGCGGGCTTTGACGCGGGTCCGGTGCGTGCGCCGCTCTGCGATCTGACCGGCGAGGAAGAAGAGATGCTGCGCGCCCTCATCGCCACGGCGGGCAAGGCATGAAGATCGCCGAAATCCGCACCCATCTGCTGGATGTCGCGCTGGAGACGCCGTTTGAAAGCGCCTCCATGCGGTTCAGCCGCCGCCAGCATGTGCTGGTGGAGGTGATCTGCGACGATGGCACCATCGGCTGGGGGGAATGTCTGGGCCCCGCTGCGCCCAATGCGGCGGTGGTGGCCGCCTACGCGCCGCATCTGATCGGGCGCGATCCGCTTGCGACCGAGGTGATCTGGCAGGACATGTACAACCTGCTGCGCGATCAGGGCCAGCGCGGCCTGACCATGACGGCGCTGTCGGGCATCGACATCGCGCTCTGGGACATCAAGGGCAAGCGTTTTGGCGTGCCGGTTTCGGTGCTGCTGGGGGGCCGCGTGCGCGAAACCGTGCGCGCCTATGCCACGGGGGGCTTCCGCCGCGACGGTGTCGACCGTGTGACGGACAATGCCGAGGATTGCGCCCGTCATGTCGCCCAAGGCTTCCATGCGGTGAAGATCAAGATCGGCTTTGACGTGGCCGAGGATCTGGCGGTGATCCGTGCCGTGCGCGAGGCCATCGGCCCCGACGCCCGGCTGATGATCGACGCCAATCACGGCTATTCCGTGGGCGAAGCGCTCGCCTTGGGGCGGCAGGCGGCGGATTACGGCATCGACTGGTTCGAAGAGCCGGTGATCCCCGAACATCTGTCGGGCTATGCCGAGGTGCGCGCGGGCCAGCCCATCCCGGTGGCGGGCGGCGAGACATGGCATGGCCGCTTCGGTTTTGCCGAGCCGCTGGCGCGGCGGGTGATCGACATCGCGCAGCCTGATCTCTGCGGCAGCGGCGGCTTTACCGAAACCCGGCGCATCGCCGACATGTGCGCGCTGCACGGCATCCGGCTGGTGCCGCATGTCTGGGGCACCGGCGTGCAGATCGCCGCAGCGCTGCAGTTCGTCGCGGCCCTGCTGCCCGATCCGCCACGCCGCGCGCCGCTGGCGCCGATCCTCGAATATGACCGCACCCACAACCCGTTCCGTCAGGCGGTGCTGACCCGCCCGCTGGAGCCGGAGGCGGGCGTTTTCACCATCCCCGATGCGCCGGGGCTGGGGATCGAGATCAACCGCGACGCGCTGCGCGAGTTTGCGCCGCGCGCCTGACGAGCTAGCCGCCGCCGATCGTCTGGCCCGCACGGATCAGCCCGCTGCCCAGCGTGTCCAGCACGAAGGCCCCGGCCGAGCGCACAAGCCCCAGCGGATCGCCGCTGTCGCTGCCGCGCTCGGCCACCATCCGCGCCAGTTCGGTATAGCGGTTGTGATGCAGCGCGTTGACGGCGGGCAGGCCCGAGATGTCGATCAGCTGCACATCGGCGCTCTGTGCGGCCCGCGCCACCACGGGATCGTCGACATTCAGCGCCCCCAGCCGGGTCCGCCCGGTAGAAATGCGCGAGGACATGGCCAGCGCCCGGTCGTCCCGCGCCACCATCACCGTCAGCGGACGCGGCAGCGGCTGCAGCGGGGCCAACTGCTGGCGGAACACCAGCGGATCGATGTCGGGTGCGATCAGCAGCACGTCCAGATCATCGGTCACGTCGCGCCGCCCTGCCAGCGCCAGCGTGCGCAGCGCCTCCATGGTCAGCCAGCCGCCCATGGAATGCCCCGCCAGCAGCGTGCGGCCTTCGGCGCGGCTCACATCCGCCAGCACGCGCGCCAGCGCGTCGCGCGAGGCCAGCGCCTCCTGCCGGTCGCCGACATAATCCAGCACCTTCCCCTGCGAGGGCCAGCTGAACAGCACCGGCGCGCCCCCCCGCCCGGTTTCCGCCGTCAGCCGGGCCAGCTCCAGCAGCGCTTCGGGAAAGCTGTAATTATAGCCATGCACAAAGACCGTCACCGGCTCCGCAGCCTGCGCGTTGCGCTGCGCCACCTCGGCGGCAAAGCCGGACCGGTCGAGCGCGCCATGCCCGACCACAAGGAAATCCTGCGAAGGATCGGGGGTGTCGGTCATCCAGAAAACGCCGCGCGCCCGGGGCTGCTCCGGCACAGAGATGTCATACCAGCGATAGGACATCCCGATGGCCGGCCCCGGGCCGAAGCCGATGGCAGGCGGCGCCGTCGGGGCGCGGGTGGTGGCCACATAGACCCGCACCACCCGCAGGTCCGGCCCGGGCGCGGGCTGCGGGGTCAGCGTCTCCGGCCCCGGGCGCGGGGTGCAGGCGGCAAGCAGCACGAGCAGCGCCAGCAGCAGGGCCCTCATCGTGCCGCCCCGCTGTCTTGCGGGCAGCGATGGACGCCTGCGCCGCCGCCGCGCGCCGTCCCTCCGCATGCCGACAGGCCATGGTCGCCAGATCCGGCAACGTGACGGCCAAGCCACAGGCCCGGCGCTTTGCCTGCGCAAGCTGCTGTGACGCGGCGCGCGCTTTCCGGGTCGGTCCGTCGCTTTGTCATAGATCGACAGGCCGTCCAGCTCCGCCATGGCGCGAAACAGCCCGCCTGCCCGGCGCTGCCGGGTTTCGATGCGCCTCCGTTCCTGAACGGCGCCCCCGCAAGCGCGTGACTCCTGCTGCCTGCGGCAAGGCGCAAGGTCGTTGCTGGTCGCCCGCCGCAACTGCCGCCAAAGCATTGGAAAGTCGAGCAGGCCCCAAACCTGCCGGGCATCTTCAGCGCCCCTTTGTGACCTCTACGACATCGACCCGTTCCGTGGGAACAGGCTGCCGCGGCGGGGCGCACGGGGCTGGGAGCCCAAGCCCAGCCTCCACGTCCCGCCGCAAGCATCAGACCGCCTTGCCGCATCGGCGCCTGCCCTGACCCCGCCACGGGGCCAGCCACACGCCGCGCCTCGACAGTCCTCGCGCCAAGCTTCCGGTCCATGCAGGCCGACCGCTTCTGAGGGTCAGCACATGCCTGATGCGGCATTCGCGGTTCCGAGCGCTGGGGGGCGAAAGCCCCGCTCAAGCGGCGATGCCCGACCTTCCGGGCAATTGGCGTGGTACCCGGGTGGGGATCCGGGCACAGGCGGATGTGGTCCGGCCCCTGTGACGCCATGTTCCGGCAGCCTGCCCGCCGCGCCCATGGCTCTGCCCGAGCGGTAAGGGCCTGCAATATGCGACTGCAGGCAGTTTCGCTCACCCGCCCTCTACGCCGCAGACACGGGCCTGCAGTGGAAGCTGGAGCCACAATCGGGGGCATCTGGCCTGTGCCTGCGAACAGAAAAGACGTCCGGCGGCAGGTTGCCGCCTCAACCGCTTTGGCCGCGGATCCGACCCTTTGCCCATTCAAGGCGCGATCCATGCACAGGCAGGCGCGGTTCTGCAACAGCCTGCGCAGTTTTGCAGAGGCTCGTCTTTTGTCGCGCAGTCCCGCCCTGTCGAGATGGCGCAAGAGCATCGGCCTGCCCGCATTTGCCCCGACGGGGGAGACTGCAGACCCGTAGTCCGCCCGAACCGAGACGGCGGGCTTTTGGCGGCCACAACAGGTGACCGAGGCGGCGCCCGGTCTTGGCCTGTGCTGACCGGCGCGGCGTCGAGGCTTTGCCGCAGCCGCCCGCCCAGACACAGGCCCGAAGGCACCGGGTAAGCCCCTGCCGGTCGTCACGTCAGACAGCGCCTGGTCGGGCGCAGCATTGCGGGGTCCGATGAAAGCGCTCCAGCGCTGTCCGATCCTGCTGCCCCGCTGTCTCGCCAGCGCGCCCCTTCCGCAACGGTGACCGCTTTCTTCGGACGTCTGGGGTTTGTGCCCCGGCGCCTTCCCTGGCACGCGGCACTCCGGGCTGACCGCGACGTTCATCGCTGCGCAGGGGCCCCTCCGGGACCAGAGGCCAGCGACAGGCGGAGGGCAGAGCGAAAGCCGCCCCACGTTCCTCCGCCATATCCGCGACGTCGGTCCATACCGGCGCCGTGCGAAACAGGGCGCAATGCGCAGCTTCCGCCCCTCCCATCGTAGCAAGGCAGAAGCCAGGTTCCGTGGGAACGAAGACCTGTTCGCAAGGCCGGAGCCTTCGTCCAAGACCATGCCGAATGTCAGCATCCTACGCATGGCGAATTTGCCTCACAGCCGTGCCACCGGTTCCGTCCGGGCTGTTTTCGCCGCAGTCCCCGCGCCTGTCAACGCGCGGCGGCGGAACAGCGGCCATCCGTCACGGTAGGCCCTTGCCTCAGGCGGCGCGGTGGAGTCCGGAGGCCTGCGCGGACTGCCCCTGTTCCTCCCCGATCTCGAAACTTTCGGTCAGTTCGGAGAGCTTGCCAGCATCGCTGCGCAGCATGTGCACCGCGGCGGTGCTTTCTTCGACCATTGCCGCATTCTGCTGGGTGACACGGTCCAGATTGCTGACGCCAAGGTTGATCTCGTTCAGCCCCAGCGCCTGTTCCTGCGACACATTGGCGATCCCGCTGACCAGACCCGAGATCTGTCCCACCTTTTCAACCACCTGCGACAGAGCCTGACCGGCGCGTTCCACAAGCTCCACGCCGTCTTTCACCTGCTCGGCAGAGCCGCTGATCAGCGCCTTGATCTGCTGGGCCGCATCGGAACTACGCTGTGCCAGCGCCCGCACCTCGGAGGCCACCACAGCGAAACCCTTGCCGGAGGCCCCGGCCCGTGCGGCCTCGACCCCGGCATTCAGCGCCAAGAGGTTGGTCTGGAAGGCGATGTCGTCGATGACGCCGATGATTTCGCTGATCTGTTCCGAGCTTTTCTCGATTCCGGCCATGGCTTCCACGGCGGAGCGCATGACCGAGCCGTTCTGGTCAGCCAGCTGCGAGGCTGTGCGCACGGTGCTTTCCACCTCCTGCGCGGATCCCGCCGCCTGCCGGACGCTGGACAGCATCTGTTCCAGCGCGGCAGCGGTTTCCTCCAGCGTGGCGGCCTGCGTTTCGGTACGATGCGACAGATCGTCGGAAGCGCGCGCCATTTCCTCGGCGCTGGAATGGATGTTCATCGCGCCAGCGCGCACATTGCTGAGCGCGTCGCGCAGGCTGCTGACCGCGCGGTTGTAATTGGCGCGAAGCCCTTCATATTCATCAGGAAAGTGCTGGTCGATACCCCGGCTCAGCACTCCTGCAGCCAGCCGGTCCAGCCCGTCGCTGAGATGCTGCACCACGAGGTTCTGCGCCTCATGCGCGGCGCTTCGGCTTTCTGCGGCGGCGCGGCCATCGGCCAGCGCCACCGTCAGATCCGCCAGATGCCGGGCAAGGCCGCCAAATTCGTCGCGCCGCGTCCGCATCGGAACCTCGGTGTCGTAATCACCCGCCGCGATGCGGCTCATGGCCTGATCCACCTGCCGCAGCGGCTGGGTGACGAAGCGGCGCATGGCCAGCATTGTCAGCACCATCATCACGGCAAAGGTCACCGCAGCCGTCGCCAGCATCTGCATCTTGCGGCTGAAGATCGCGGCAATCACGGCATCATCCGACCAGCTCATGACCAGCGCGCCCCCCGCCACTGCGGGATCGGCGGTCGGCACCGGAACCGCGATCAGATGCCCGTCCTCCGCTTCCACCCGGCTGTTGGAGGCCAGCGCCGCCGCCGCCAGTTCCAGCAGCACGCCGCGGTCCAGATCCACGTCTCCGCCCTCGGCCACGGGCGCCCCGTCAGCGCCGATCACCAGCCCTGCAACGGAGTTTTCCCCGCCGCTCAGCAGCGCGTCGGACAGCAGAAGCTGCGCCCGGGGGGCATCCATGAAGCGCAGCGGCTGCACCAGAGAGATCGCGGCGGCCTCGGTCGCCTTCTGCGCGGTCTCGGCCACGCCATCCTTCGCCACCCGATCGGCGATGCGCCAGGACTGCCAGGCCATGACGGCGGCGACTGCCAGCGTGGAGGCCGCCAGAAGCAGCGCGACACGGAAAAACACGGATGCCAAGTGGCTGCGCAGGCGTGGCGCCTTGATCTGACTGGCCATGGATACCCCCAAAAGCGGTTTACTGCATCATTTCGGCGTTGATTCCGACGGTCATCGCGCCAATCGGGGCGCCGGTGACCGGATCGGACAGGGTGAAGGACATCTGGGTCTGATAGACCCCGCGGGAATCGTCGAATTCGATCTGAGAGAAGTGCCGCGCCCCGGTCCCTTTGGCGAAAGTTTCGGTGAACTTCGCCTCGTCGCCCTGCCAGATGTCAGAGGTGATCCCGGCAGAGGCGACGTTGAGCCCGTGGACATCCATCATGAACACCTCAGTGATGAGACCCTTCGACTCCTCCATCCGGGCGCGCAGGAAGTCCGACGCCGGGGTCTGGAGCACCGAATCCACCAGCGGCGCGGGCGTGCGGCCCAGTTCGGCGGACCAGCGCTGGTCGAGTTCGGTGTAAGCCGCAGCCTCCATCCCGGCATGGCGGATGTTCTGCGCCTCGAGCGCCGACATCAGCAGCGGATCCTGCGCCCAGGTCATCACCTGTCGGTCAAGATAGACGCCAAGCGCATCGCCCACATCCAGCGCGTGAACCGGGGTCGACAGAAGAAGGGCGGCGGTCAGGTATTTCAGCATGATGTCTCTCCAAGGCTGCGGGGCTCTGCGGCCCGTTGCCCCCCTTTTACGGAGAGAATCCTGCGACTGTCTTAAGCCCTACGCATTTTAAGCAGTATCTCGGCAAAGCGGTGGCGCGCGGCGATCTCGGTGGCAAAGCGGGCCTGCAGCGCGGCAAGATCCGTCTGTGTCGGCAGCGGCCCCAGCGGCAGGTAATGACGGCCTGCGACCAGCGGCGGCGCCAGCGGTTCGGACATCACCGGCTTGCCAGCCAGACAGGCGGCCAGAAGCCGCGGCGCCTCGGTATAGACGCCCTCGGTGTAATGCAGGTTGACGACCGCCGCCGCCCCTGCAAGCTCTGCCGCCAGCGCCGCGCCGAAGACCCCGTTGGGCAGCATCCGGATGCCGTGCCGGGCCACCAGATCCGCGCGCCGGTCATTGGCCGCGCCAAAGAACACCGCCTCCGTGCCGGGCACGAAATCGGGAATCCGCTGGGGAAAGACATAGGGGCCGAAATCGAGCCGGTGACGCAGCAGCCGCCCTGCCAGCCCATAGACCGGCGCATTCGAGACCGAGAGATCCAGCACCCGGTGACAGGCCAGCAGATGCTTGCGCAGCCGACCGGGCCGGACCTTTTTCCACATGGGGCGGCCTTCGGCATCGCGGATCTGTTCGGTCTGGATGCCCAGCTGGCGGCGTCCGCGCGCGGGCAGACGGGGTCTGAGCCGGTGCAGCCCCACCAGAATGTCGACCGGCAGCGCCATCACCGCCGGATCGGTGATGCCGCGCGCCAGATCCCGCGCCAGTTCCGCCAGAACCGGATGCGGCGCCACAAAGACCAGTGCCCCATGCGCGATGCGTTCTTCGGTATGTTGTGCCATCTGTCCTGCTCCACGGTCGGGGATCCGGGGCTGGGTGAAAGAAAGCCCCCGCCTTGTCCAGTGCCATCGCCGCCGCGACGGCCCTCTGCCCTTGCGCCCGGCGGCGCGGCGGGCCACCACTGTCGCCAGAGGATGACGGAGGCCCTGATGCCCTATCTTGCGCTTGTGATGGCCGTGCTGGCGGAAACCATCGGCACCGCCGCGCTGCAGGCCAGCCAGCAGTTCACCCGGCCGCTGCCGTCGGTGATCGTGGTCGTGGCCTATGCCGCCGCCTTCTACCTGCTGTCGGTGGTGCTGAAGGTGATGCCGGTGGGGCTGGCCTATGCGATGTGGTCGGGGCTGGGCATCGTCTTCATCTCGATCATCGGCTTTGTGGTGTTTGGCCAGCGGCTGGATCTGCCTGCGGTGGCGGGAATTGGGCTGATCCTTGCCGGAATCCTCGTGATCCAGCTCTTTTCCAGCAGCGCGCCGCATTAGGGGCTGGCCTTTTACGCCCGTCAGGGCTAACCCCCGCGCAAAATCCCCCGGATAAGGCTTTCCCATGGACCTGCGCAATATTGCGATCATCGCCCACGTCGACCACGGCAAGACGACGCTTGTGGACGAGCTGCTGAAACAGTCCGGCGCCTTCCGTGAAAACCAGGCCGTGGCTGAACGGGCCATGGACAGCAATGATCTGGAACGCGAGCGCGGCATCACCATCTTCGCCAAACCCACCTCGGTGGAATGGCGCGGCACCCGGATCAACATCGTCGACACCCCCGGCCACGCCGATTTCGGCGGCGAGGTGGAACGCATCCTGTCCATGGTGGACGGCGTGGTGCTGCTGGTGGATGCCGCCGAAGGCCCGATGCCGCAGACCAAGTTCGTGACCTCCAAGGCGCTGGCGCTTGGCCTGCGGCCCATCGTGGTGCTGAACAAGGTCGACAAGCCCGATGCCGAACCGGACCGCGCGCTGGACGAATGTTTCGACCTTTTTGCCAATCTGGGCGCCGACGAAGACCAGCTGGATTTCCCGCACATGTATGCCTCGGGCCGCAACGGCTGGGCCGATGCCGAGCTGGACGGGCCGCGCAAGGATCTGAACGCGCTGTTTGCGCTGATCGTCAATCACGTCCCTGCCCCGCGCCAGATCAAGCGTCAGGACGACGATTTCCGCATGCTGGCCACCACGCTTGGCGCTGACCCCTTCGTGGGCCGCCTGCTGACCGGCCGGATCGAGACGGGCCGCGTCAAGGTCGGCCAGACCGTGCAGGCGCTGTCGCGCATCGGCCAGAAGATCGAACAGTTCCGCGTGACCCGCGTGCAGGCTTTCCGGGGCCTTGGCCAGCAGGACATCGAGGAAGGCAGCGCAGGCGACATCGTGTCGCTCGCGGGCATGTCGAAGGCCACCGTGGCCGATACCATCTGCGCGCTGGCCGTGGACGAGGCGCTGGACGCCCAGCCCATCGACCCGCCCACCATCACCGTGACCTTCGGCATCAATGACAGCCCGCTGGCGGGCCGCGACGGCAAGAAGGTGCAGTCCCGCGTCATCCGCGAGCGGCTGATGAAGGAGGCGGAATCCAACGTCGCCATCAAGATCAAGGACACGCCCGGCGGCGAGGCTTTCGAGGTGTCGGGCCGTGGCGAACTGCAGATGGGCGTGCTGATCGAGAACATGCGCCGCGAGGGCTTCGAGCTGTCGATCTCGCGTCCGCAGGTGATCATGAAGGAAGAAGACGGCAAGCGCATGGAGCCGGTGGAAGAAGTCACCATCGACGTGGATGACGATTACACCGGCGCCGTGATCGAAAAGATCACCGGACCGCGCAAGGGCGATCTGGTCGAGATGAAGCCTGCAGGCGCTGGCAAGACCCGGATCGTGGCGCATGTGCCGTCGCGCGGGCTGATCGGCTATCACGGCGAATTCCTGACCGACACCCGCGGCACCGGCGTGCTGAACCGGGTGTTCCACGGCTGGACCCAGCACAAGGGCCCGATCGAGGGACGCCGCGCAGGCGTGCTGATCTCCATGGAGAATGGCGAGGCGGTGGCCTATGCGCTGTGGAACCTCGAAGACCGGGGCCGGATGTTCCTTGGCGCGCAGGCGCCGGTCTATACCGGCATGATCATCGGCGAGCACAGCCGCGAAAACGATCTGGAAGTGAACCCGCTCAAGGGCAAGAAGCTGACCAACGTGCGGGCCTCCGGCACCGACGAGGCAGTGCGCCTGACCACCCCGATCACGCTGTCGCTGGAAGAGGCCATCGCCTATATCAACGACGACGAGCTGGTCGAGGTCACGCCGAACGCGATCCGTCTGCGCAAGCGGTATCTTGACCCGCATGAGCGCAAGCGCATGTCCAGAAGCGCCTGAGCCGCGCTATGCTCCCGGGCGAATCAAGTCCGGGAGCCCCTCATGACCACCCACCCCGAACGCCTGAGCTTTGCAGACTGGGCCCGCCTGCCCGGGCTGTGGTCCGGTCGCGTGGAAGGCCAGCGCTTCGGCACGGAAGTCACCGTGCTGTTCGTGGCGCTGGACCAGCCCGGCAGCGGGCCGAAGCTGCATGTCCATCCCTATGACGAGCTGTTCATCATCCGCCGGGGCCGCGCCCGCTACACCATCGGCGACGAGGTGATCGAGGCGGGCGAAGGCGACATCCTGTTTGGTCCCGCCGAAGTCCCGCACCGGTTCGAGGTGCTGGAGGCGCCCTTCGAGAGCACCGACATTCATCTGTCGGAGCGCTGGATCCAGATCGATCTGGAGTGAGGTCGCAGGGGGCAGGTGCGCTGGTCCATTGGCGGCAGACGGCAGAACCGGGGGCTCTGCCCCCGTCCGCTGGCGCGGACTCCCCCGGGATATTTGGGGCCAATGGAAACCGGGCTCGGCTCGGCGTGGGTGCGCTGTGCTGATGTCGGGGGCGGCTTCGCCCCCGGTCAGAACGGGCCGCGGAAGATGAAGAAGGCGCCGAGCGCGATGAAGCCGAAGCCCACGGCGTGATTGAGCGTCAGCGGTTCCTTCAGCCAGAGCGCCGAGAAGCCCGCAAAAATCACCAGCGTGATGATTTCCTGCAGCGTTTTGAGTTCGGCGGCGCTGTAGACGTGGTGACCAAGCCGGTTGGCGGGCACCGCCAGCCAGTATTCCACCAGCGCGATGCCCCAGCTGATGAAGACTACGGCCCAGAGCGGGGCCGTGGGGTATTTCAGATGCCCGTACCACGCGAAGGTCATGAACAGGTTCGAGCCGATCAGCAGCAGGATCGGCAGCAGATGCGCTGCGGTCATGGAGGGGTCAGTCGCTGATCTCGACGATGAGCAGTTCGCGTTCCGACGCACCACGGGCATGTTCGAGCGCCTGCTGATACTCGGGCGAGTGGTAACAGGTCTCTGCCGCCTCGACGCTGGGGAAGCGCGCCACCACGTTGCGCGGACGTTCGCGGCCTTCGAGCTGCACGAAGCGGCCGCCGCGCGCAAGGAACACGCCGCCATGCGCGGCGATGGCGGGACCGGCCAGCTTGGCGTAGCGGCCATAGGCCTCGTCATCGCTGACGGTCACATGAGCAATCCAGAGCGCGGGCATCAGATCCCCTCCACAATCACGAGGTCGCGGTTTGACGAGCGCTGCGCGATCGGCAGGATGCGCTGGTATTCCGGCGAGTTGAACCATTGCTCCGCCGCCGGGCGCGACGGAAATTCGATGACGACATGGCGGGAGGGCGCGTGGCCCTCCAGCACGGTCTGCGGGCCGCCCTTCACCAGAAAGCGCCCGCCCCAGCGTTCGGCCAGCGCCATGGTCTGACCGGCATAGATCGAGTATTCTTCCGGATCGGTCACTTCGATGCGGGCGATGATGTAGACGGTCATGGCTCAGGCTCCGATCAGGGCTTCGGCGGCGGCAATCGCGGCCTCGGCGTTCTCAGTATCCTTGGCACCGCCCTGCGCCAGATCCGGGCGACCGCCGCCGCCCTTGCCGCCAAGCGCCTCGACCGCGGCTTTCACCAGATCGACGGCGGAGATGCGGTCGGTCAGATCGGCGGTGACGCCTGCGGCCACGGCGGCCTTGCCGCCGGTATCGGCGATCAGCAGCACCACGCCGGATCCGAGCCGCGCCTTCATCTCGTCGATGAGCGGCGGCAGATCCTTGCCCTGCACCCCCGAGATGACCTGCGGCAGGAAGGTGATGCCCGCGACGTCGCGCGTCTCGGCCCCGCCCTGCGCACCACCCGACATGGCCAGATCGCGGCGCAGCTGCGCGATCTCGTTTTCCAGACGGCGCCGGTCGTCAAGCAGCGTGCTGACGCGGGCCACCGTGTCGGGGCCGGTCACCTTCACCAGCGCCTCGATCTCGGCCAGCGCCGCGTCGCGGCTGCGCAGCAGGGCCATGGCGGCCTCGCCGGTCAGCGCCTCGATCCGGCGGACCCCGGAGGCGGAGGCGGATTCGGAGGTCAGGGCAAATGTCCCGATCTCGCCGGTCTGGGTGACATGGGTGCCGCCGCAGAGTTCCAGCGAATAGGTGGCGCCATCGCTGCCCTTGCCCGAGCCGGTGAGACGGCCCATGGACACCACACGCACCTCGTCGCCGTATTTTTCGCCAAAGAGCGCCTGCGCGCCGATGGCGCGGGCATCGTCGGGGGTCATGATGCGGGTGGTGACGGCGCTGTTCTGGCGGATGAAGGCGTTCACCTCGCTTTCGACCTGCGTGATCTCCGCAGCCGTCAGCGCCTTCGAATGCGAGAAATCGAAGCGCAGCCGGTCGGGCGCGTTGAGCGAGCCGCGCTGTGCCACATGCGGGCCCAAGGCGCGGCGCAGCGCCTCGTGCAGCAGGTGGGTGGCGGAGTGGTTGGCGCGGATGCGGGCGCGGCGGGCATGATCCACCTCCAGCGCCACGGCCTCGGAGCGGCGGAAGGTGCCGGAACGCACCGTAACCTGATGCGCGGTGATGCGGCCCCCGGCCATCTTCTGCGTGTCGGTGACCTCGGCCTGATCGTCCTCGTCGTCAAGGCGGCGCAGCCAGCCGGTATCGCCGACCTGACCGCCCGACTCGCCATAAAACGGGGTCTGGTTCAGCACGATCCAGCCGGTTTCGCCCGCCGTCAGCGTGTCGACCACGGCGCCGTCCCTGACCAGTGCCAGCATCTGGCCTTCGGCGGTTTCGGTGTCATAGCCCAGAAAATCGGTGCCGCCATGGGTTTCGGCCAGATCGAACCAGATCGCCAGATCGGCGGATTCGCCGGTGCCGGACCATGCCGCGCGGGCCTTGGCCTTCTGTTCGGCCATGGCGCTGTCGAAGCCGGCGGTATCGACCTCGCGGCCGCGCTCGCGCAGCGCGTCCTGGGTCAGATCGAGCGGGAAACCGTAAGTGTCGTAAAGCTTGAACGCCGCCTCGCCGGGCAGCCGGGCCGCTTCGGGCAGGGTCGACAGTTCGTCATCCAGCAGCTTCAGCCCGCGGTCCAGCGTCTGCTTGAAGCGGGTTTCCTCCAGCCGCAGCGTTTCTTCGATCAGCGGCTGCGCGCGGACCAGTTCGGGATAGGCCGCGCCCATCTGCCGGACCAGCGACGGCACCAGCTGGTGCATCACCGGATCCTTGGCCCCAAGCATATGGGCATGGCGCATGGCGCGGCGCATGATCCGGCGCAGCACATAGCCGCGCCCGTCATTGCTGGGCATCACCCCGTCCGCGATCAGGAAGGAGGTCGACCGCAGATGGTCGGCGATGACGCGGTGATGGGTCTTGCCCGGCCCGTCCGGATCGGTGGAGGTGGCGTTGGCCGAAGCCTCGATCAGCGCGCGGATCAGGTCGGTGGCATAGTTGTCATTGGTGCCCTGCAGCAGCGCCGCCACCCGTTCGATGCCCATGCCGGTGTCGATGGACTGCATGTCCAGCGCGCGCATCGAGCCATCTTCGAACTGCTCGTTCTGCATGAAAACGAGGTTCCAGATCTCGACGAAGCGGTCGCCATCCTCCTCGGGCGATCCCGGAGGGCCACCCCAGTATTTGTCGCCGTGGTCAAAGAAGATCTCGGTGCAGGGGCCGCAGGGACCGGTCGGGCCCATCATCCAGAAGTTGTCATTGGTGGGAATGCGGATGATCCGGTCATCCGAGAGCCCCGCCACCTTTTTCCAGATATCCGCCGCCTCGTCATCGGTGTGATAGACGGTGACCAGCAGCCGGTCCTTGGGGATGTCGAGCTCGCGGGTGATCAGTTCCCAGGCGAAGGGGATGGCTTCGGATTTGAAGTAATCCCCGAAGGAGAAGTTGCCCAGCATCTCGAAAAAGGTGTGGTGCCGGGCGGTGTAGCCCACATTGTCCAGATCGTTATGCTTGCCGCCCGCCCGCACGCATTTCTGCGCGGTGGTCGCGCGCTTGTAATCGCGGTGTTCGACGCCGGTGAACAGGTTCTTGAACTGAACCATGCCGGAATTGGCGAACATCAGCGTGGGGTCGTTGCGCGGCACCAGCGGGCTGGAGGGCACCACCTCGTGGCCCTGCCGGGCGAAGTAATCGAGAAAGGTGGAGCGGATATCGTTCAGCGTGGGCATGCGTCTTCCTTGCGCCTAGTCTCAAGCAGTCCTCAAGCGGTCCGCGCAGGTGTATCGCTCTGCCCCGTGGCTGTCCATAAGCTGCCCGATGATTCCGCAGTCATGCCCGCAGTCAGGCCCGCAGGCTGTCGCGCGCGGGCGCCAGCGCCTCGTCGGCCACCAGCCACAGGCCCGAGCCGATGACCAGCGCCACCCCCAGCAGCGTGCCCGGCGCGGGCAGCTCGCCAAAGCCCGCAAGCCCGATGCCCACCATCCAGACGAACTGCAGGTTCATCAGCGGTGTGGCGACGAATGCGGGCAGCAGCCGCAGCGCCTCGGCACAGACATAGCGCGCGCCGAAAAGGCAGAGCGCATAGGCGGCGATCCATGCCAGATCCGCCAGCGCCATCGGCTGCCAGACAAAGGGCAGCGCCACCCCCATCACCAGCATCAGCGCAAGATTGGGCCAGAACACCTGCGCCAGCGGCTTGCGTTCGGCGCGGGCGATGTGCCGGGCGGCGAGCATGGATCCGGTGCCGGAGGTGGCGGCCAGCAGCGCCCAGCCATGCCCGGCATCAAGCCCCACCTGCCCGCCGGGCATCAGGCACAGGATGCCGCCCGCGCCAAGGCTCAGCGCCAGCCAGCCTATGGGGCGCAGCGGCTCGCCCAGCAGGGGGCCAGAGAGCGCTGCGGCCAGCAGCGGCATCAGCCCGATGAACAGGAACACATCGGCAAAGGGCAGCAGGCGGAAGGCCTGAAAGAAGGCCAGCGCCGCCACCACGGTCAGGCCCGCGCGCAGCGCCATGCTGCGGCGGGCGCGCACTGCCAGCCCCTGCCCCGTGCGCCGCGCCGCCCATAGCGCCATGCCCACCACCAGCGCCGAGGACAGCGCAAAAAGCTGCGGTGCCGCATAGCCCCCGGCGATCAGCTTGGTGATGCCATCGGCGGCAGAGATCATCGCGGTGTAAAGCGCCACCAGCGCCGCGCCGGTGACGGTGGCGTGCCGTGCGGGGGTCATGCGCGCGCCACCCGGGCGAAACCTTCGAAGAAGGCGTCAAAATGCGCCGATTCCCGCGCCAGCGTGTCGAGCAGATCCAGCGCCTGCGGCGACAGCGCCGCGCCGATCCGCCCCCGCATCACCGACCAGTCGGCGGTGCGTCCGCCGCCCAGATCGAACAACGCCTGACTAAGCTCGCGCAGCGCCGTCCCCTGCTGCACGGCGCGGCCAAACCGCATCCGCACGGGCGCCAGCGGCTGGCGGAACGGCTCCTCTCCGATCACGGCCAGATGCCAGTTGCTGACAAGGTAATCGTGATAGTCATCCAGCACCGACAGGCCCGGCCCGGTCTCGACCTCGAACAGATGCGCCTCGCGGCGCAGCCACGCGGTCCAGAGCACGGGGGGCGTCTGCCCGGCATAGCGCAGCGCGATGCAGATCTCGGACAGCAGGTCGGAATTCTGCTCCAGAAAGGCGAGGTTGCCAGCAAAATGCAGGCTGGTGACCGCCTCTGGTGCAAGGCGCGGATCATGGCGCCCGTATTCGCTGAGGTAAAAGACGATATGGGTCAGCTCATAGGCGGCCTTCTTGTTGGGCAGCGCAAAGGTCTGGGCCCGGGCACAGAAGTCGCGCAGCCGGTCGGCCAGCCCCGGATCGGCGAGCTTTGGCGCGACGCCCCGGCGGGCCAGCAGGCGGCAGGCCTCCATCCGCTGCAGATCCGACAGTTCCGCCCCGGCAAGATCGGAGCGCGCCGCAGCCTCGGCCAGCCGCACCCCCTGATCGCCGGGCAGCCCCAGATCCTCCAGATCCAGCGTGATCGACAGCAGGAAGCGGTAATATTGCGGAAAGAAGGCCAGCCGCTCTGCCGCACTGTCATAGAAGGCCTGATGCGCCTCCAGCGCCTCGGGGTCCAGCCGCGCGCCGGTGCATTCGAGGATGTTCAGAAGCTCGGCGTTTTCCTTCAGCCAGAACACATCCTCCTCGCGGCGTCGGTGCCGGGCCACGCAGTCCAGCAGCGCCATGGCGCGGGACGGCATCGGGGCAAGACGCGGGACGGGACGAAGGGTGACGATGTTGGACATGATCCGTGCTCCCAAGGAAAAGGCGAGGCGCGCGGAGGCCGCTGGCGCTGCGGCCCCCGCGCGGTCAGGCGGTCAGGCGCCGGAGGTGAAAAGCCCGGTGGCCGCCCCCGAGGCGATCTGCCCGCGCTGAGGCGCGGCACCCGAGGTGAACATCCCCACCGCGTCGCCCTTGGTCAGATCGCTGCGCACCGGTGCCGCGCCGGAAGTGAACATCTCCACCGCATCGCCGCCGGTCATTGCGCTGCGCACCGGGGCTGCGCCCGAGGTGAACATCCCCACCACATCGCCGTCGGTCATCTCGCTGCGCATCGGGGCTGCGCCCGAGGTGAACATCCCCACCACATCGCCTGCGGAAAGCGCGCTGCGGACCGGCGCCGCGCCAGAGGTGAACATTTCCACCGCGTCCCCCTGCAGCAGATCGCCGTGCAGGGCCGGTGCCGCGCCAGAGGTAAACAGCGCGCAGCCCTCGCCCCCAAACAGATCGACTTCGGACGCAGCAATGAAATCTTCAGAAAAAGCGTGCTTGAGTTGAGCGGTCATCGGGAACCCCATTTGGTTGAGTAAAAGCCGGATTGGCCAGTTCAGCCTTTCTCTCAAAGCGGGATTTTGCCAACAACATTTCTATTAACGGTTGATTAATGAAAGCTTTGTCCACATCAATTGGTCAAAATAGAATTGTCATAAAATTGCCACTTTAGGTTTCTCCACAGAGCCAAAATTTCTGTGGGTATCTTTGTGAAGGTCTTGAACTTGCCGCAAAATCATGCGAATCACACCCGCTTTGGCTGGCCGCTCTTGCCTTGGCGCCTCGTCCGGGCGATAGCGTCTGCAGACCGGCGCGGGGGTTTGGCATGAAGATTGCGACATTCAACATCAACGGCATCAAGGCGCGGATCACCGCCCTGACCGACTGGCTGGACGAGGCGCAGCCCGATGTGGCGCTGCTGCAGGAGATCAAGTCGGTCGACGAGGCCTTCCCGCGCGAGCTGCTGGAGGATCGCGGCTACAATGTCGAAACCCACGGCCAGAAGGGATTCAACGGCGTCGCCATCCTGTCGAAGCTGCCGCTGGAGGATGTGACCCGCGGCCTGCCCGGCGACGACAGCGACGAACAGGCGCGCTGGATCGAGGCGACGGTGGTGGGCGACCATCACGCGCTGCGGATCTGCGGGCTCTATCTGCCCAATGGCAACCCGGTGGAGTTTGATGCCGAAGGCGCGCCGCTCCGCTCCGGCAAATACGGCTACAAGCTTGACTGGATGGACCGGCTGCAGGCCCGCGCGCAGGCGCTGATGGCCGCAGAGATGCCCGCGCTGATGGCGGGCGATTACAACATCATCCCGCAGGCCGAGGATGCTGCCCGCCCCGCCGCTTGGGAAAAGGACGCGCTGTTCCTGCCGCAAAGCCGCGACGCCTTCCGCCGCATCCTCAATCTTGGCTTCACCGAGGCGTTCCGCGCCCGCGTGACGGGGCCGGGGCATTACAGCTTCTGGGATTATCAGGCGGGCGCGTGGGACCGCAACAACGGCATCCGCATCGACCATCTGCTGATGACCCCGGCCTGCGCCGACCTGATGACCGATGTGGGCATCGACCGCGACATCCGGGGCCGCGACAAGCCCTCCGATCACGTGCCGGTCTGGGCAGAGCTCGCGCTCTGATCCCCGGCCCCCGCTTGCGTCCGCCGGACCGGGGCCTTACATCTGGACCATCACGACAGAATGCGGAGTTCGCCACATGGCCATCGAAGCTGCGGAGATCGAAAAGCTGATCCGCACCGCCTTTCCTCAGGCAAAGGTCACCATCACGGATCTGGCCGGAGACGGAAATCATTACGCGGCCGAGGTGATCGACGAAAGCTTCCGCGGCCAGAACCGCGTCCAGCAGCAGCGCGCCGTCTATGCCGCGCTGAAGGACAAGATGGCGGGCAGCCATGGCGACCTGCACGCGCTGGCGCTGACCACCAAGGCGCCTGAGTAACCGCCGCTTTGCCGGAGCTTGCAGCCACGGCGGCGTGGTGCGATGATCCGGCAGGCTTCGCAAGACATGGATCCCGCTGCTGGCGGATCCGGCGCGCCCTGTCCCCGCGCGCTGAGAGGAGAAAGAAATGACCGACGCAAAGATCACCGACGCCAAGGACCGCATCGCCGAGACGGTCAAGGCCAATGCCGTGGTGCTGTTCATGAAGGGCACCAAGACCATGCCGCAATGCGGCTTCTCCAGCCGCGTGGCCGGGGTGCTGAATTACATGGGCATCGACTATCTGGATGTGAACGTGCTTGCCGATGACGCGCTGCGTCAGGGCATCAAGGACTATTCCGACTGGCCCACCATCCCGCAGCTTTACGTCAAGGGCGAGTTTGTCGGCGGCTGCGACATCATCACCGAGATGACCCTGTCGGGCGAACTGGACCAGCTTTTCGAACAGAATGGCGTGTCCTATGACAAGGACGCGGCGGAAAAGATCCGCGAAGCCAACGCCTGACCGGGCTGAGGCTTGACGCGGCGGCCAGTCCTGCGGATCTGGCCGCCGTCCGCACCCTGTGCGATGACTACCGCGCCGAGCTTCTGGCGCATGACCCTGCGGCGCCGCCCGTGGTCGCAGCCCTTTATCCCCTGCCTGTCTGGACTGCCCTGCGCGACGCGCTGCCGCAGGGGCATGCCCTTGTGCTGCTGGCGCGGCTTGATGGCTGGCCCGCGGGCTGCGGCATGGCGCAGACCCTGCCCGATGGCAGTCTGGAACTGAAGCGTCTCTATACCCGCCCCGAAGCCCGCGGCCATGGCATCGCCGCCGCGATGGTCGACCGGCTGGCGGAACATGCCCGCGCGACGGGCGCGCCGCTGCTGCGGCTCGACACCTTCACCACGCTGACCGCCGCGCGCAGACTCTATGATCGGCTGGGCTTCACCGCCTGCGGCCCCTATGCGCCGCTGCCTGCCATCGCCGAAGGCCGGCTCTGCTTTTACCAGCGCGCGCCCTGAGGCCTCAGCTTTCCGGCGTGCCGTCCTCGCGATAGACGCCCTGTTCCTTCAGCGCGTCGATGACTTCCTTGGGCATGTAGGTCTCGTCATGTTTGGCAAGGATCTCAGAGGCCTGAAACACCCCCTCCACATACCGCCCGGTGCCGACCATCCCCTCGTTCTCGCCAAAGAGATCGGGCAGCACCCCGCCAAAGACCACCGGAACCGACGCGCCGCCATCGGTGACGCTGAAGCGGATCTCCTGACCCTGTCCGCGCACCAGCGAGCCCTCCTCGACCAGACCGCCGATGCGGAAGGTCTCGGTGGGCGCGGGCGGCGCCTCCATCACCTGAGAGGGCGAGCGGAAGAAATTGATGCCGTCGCGCATGGCATAGCCGATCAGCGCCGTGGACACGACCAGCGCCACCGCCGCCAGAGCCACCACCTGAATCCTGCGCTGTTTCTTCAGCGATCTAAGCGCCATGCCATGCCTCCCCGAATGTCAGTCCTGCATTATATGGCAGATTCTGCAGATGTTGAAAGCGGGACCGGCCAGATCGCGTCAGTGCGCCGCAACCCCCTCAGGCCAGGCCCGCCCCTTCCTTCGGCCCCAAATATCCCGGGGGTCGGGGGGCAGCGCCCCCCGCCGGCGCCAGAGGCGCCGGGGATCCCGGCTCAGGCCGCTTCGAAGCTGATGGAGCGGCGCAGGAACTGCGTGGCATGGCCGGAGACGCGGCGCGGATCGCCGGTGGTCAGAAACCGGCTCTGCTGGCCGGAGCCGGACATGCCGGGATGGCGGCGCAGGTAATCCTCCAGCGAGGCGGCCACCAGATTGGCCTGCGAATAGACCGTGACCTCCGGCCCCAGCGCGTCCTGAAACACCTCCAGCAGCAGCGGATAATGGGTGCAGCCCAGAATCGCCGCCTGTGGCTGCGGCATCTTGCGCTTCAGCGCGTCGACATGGCTGCGCACCAGCGCCTCGGCAAGGATCATGTCGCCCTCCTCGATGGCATCGACGAGCCCGCCGCAGGCCTGTGCCTCCACATCCACGCCGATGGCGCGGAACGCGAGTTCGCGCTGGAAGGCCCGGCTGCGCACCGTGGCCGGGGTGGCAAACAGCGCCACATGCTGCACCGCCACTTCGCGCGGCGGGGAATTGTCGCCCCATTGCCGTTCGGTCAGCGCCTCGATCAGCGGCACGAACACGCCCAGAACCCGCTTGTCGCGCGGGATCCAGCTTTCCTGCATCCGCCGCAGCGCCGCCGCCGAGGCGGTGTTGCAGGCAAGGATCACCAGATCGCAGCCCGCATCCCACAGCCGTTCGGTGGCGGCACAGGTCAGGTTGTAGATGTCATCGGCATCCCGCACGCCATAAGGCGCATGTTTGCTGTCGGCGAAATAGACAAACGGCATCTCGGGCAGGCGCTTGGTCACCGCCTCCAGCACCGTAAGACCGCCCAGCCCGGAATCGAACACGCCAACCGCCATCTGCCCCTCCGCCCGCAATTTTCCGCCCCCGCCGACTCGCGTGCGGGGATCCGAAGCCCGGTCTTACGGCGCTTCGGATCCAATTTCCATCGCCGGTTGCGGGCGCGGTGTCATTCCGCCGCCTGCGACAGCGGCGCCCCGCCGGCCCGGATCACCGCCAGCAGCTCCTCGCGCCGCAGCGCCGCCTTTTCCGCATTGGCCTCCTTCACCGGGCCAAAGCCCCGGATCTGAAGCGGCAGTTCCGCCAGCGCCACGATGGCATCGCGGGTGGCGGGTGTCAGCCGGGGCAGCACCTCGTCCAGATCGGCCTCGTATTGTGTCCTGAGCGCGCGCTCCAGCCGCCGGTCAGCGCTGTAACCGAAGGGATCGAACGGCGTGCCGCGCAGAACCCGCAGCCGCGCCAGCAGGGCAAAACCGCGCAGCATCCAGCCGCCAAAGCGCCGCTTGACCGGACGCCCGTCCGATCCCTGCCGCGCCAGCAGCGGCGGCGCCAGATGAAAGGCCATGTCGAACCCGGGCTCGAATGTGGCCTCGGCCTTGCGCCTTGTGTCGAGATGCAGCCGCGCCACCTCGTATTCATCCTTGGGCGCCAGCAGCTTGTGATATCCCAGCGCCACCGCTTCCCGCAGGCGGGCATCCGTGATCCCTTCCAGCCGGGTGCGATAGCGCCGCGCCAGTGCGGCGCCCTGATAGGCCACCAGATGATCGGCGCGAAAGCTGATCCGCTCCTCCAGCGTGCGCGGCAGCGTTACCACCTTGGGCGCGCTAAGCGCTGCCGCCTCTGCAGGCGCCATCACGGCCCAGCGACCGATGGCAAAGGCGTGCAGGTTCTGATCGACCGCGGCGCCGTTCAGCCGCAGCGCCTCGGCGATGGCGTCCATCGGCAAGGGCAGCAGCCCGCGCTGCCATGCCGCGCCAAGGATCATCATATTGGAATAGATCGAATCCCCCATGCTGGCCTGCGCCAGATCCGTCGCATCGAACAGCGCCAGCCGATCCTTGAGCCGCGCTTCAAGAGACAGGCGCAACTGGTCAGACGGAATGGCAAATTCGGTGTTGCGGGTGAAATCGCCGGTGATGATCTCGTGGCTGTTCACCACGGCCCCGGTGACGCCGCGCCGGGTCAGGCCCAGCGTCTTGGCCCCGGCGCTGACCACCAGATCGCCGCCGATCAGCGCATGCGCCTCACCAAGGGCCACGCGAACGGCAGAGATGTCCTCGGGGCGCTTGGCCAGCCGCAGGTGGATATGCACCGCGCCGCCTTTCTGCGCGAGCCCGGCCATTTCCATCATGCCCGCCCCCAGCCCCGCGATCTGCGCCGCCTGCGCCAGCACCGCGCCAAGCGTCACCACGCCAGTGCCGCCGACGCCGGTGATGACCACGTTATGCGTGCCGTGGATCTCCGGCAGCACCGGATCGGGCAGATCGGGCAGATCCAGCGCCCGGCCACCGCCCTTGCGCCGCCGCGCGCCGTTCAGCGTCACGAAGCTGGGGCAGAAGCCGCGCAGACAGGAATAATCCTTGTTGCAGCTCGACTGGTCGATGGCGCGCTTGCGGCCCAGTTCCGTCTCCACCGGCACCAGCGACACGCAGTTGGACTGCACCCCGCAATCGCCGCAGCCCTCGCAGACATCGGTGTTGATGAAGACGCGGGTATCGGGGTCGGGGAACTGGCCGCGCTTGCGGCGGCGGCGCTTTTCGGCGGCACAGGTCTGGACATACAGAATGACCGACACGCCCGCGATCTGCGCAAAACGCCGCTGCACGGCGTCAAGATCGGACCGTTCGTGAACCTCAATACCCTGCGGGAAGTCCTTGAGAACCGGCGCCTCTTTCTCGTCATGCACCACCGCCAGATGCTGCACCCCCATCGCACGCAGTTCCTGCGCGATGCGGCCTGCGGTCAGCCCGCCTTCGTTCTTCTGGCCGCCGGTCATGGCCACGGCGTCGTTGAACAGGATTTTGTAGGTGATGGTGGTGCCCGCCGAGAGCGCCGCCCGGATCGCCTGCACCCCGGAATGGTTGTAGGTGCCGTCGCCAAGGTTCTGGAACACATGGGTGCGCGTCGAAAACGGCGCCTCGCCGATCCAGTTCGCCCCTTCGCCGCCCATATGCGTGAACCCGACCGTGTCGCGGTCCATCCACTGCACCATGTAGTGACAGCCGATCCCGGCATAGGCGCGCGCGCCTTCGGGCAGCCGGGTGGAGGTGTTGTGCGGACAGCCCGAGCAGAAATAGGGCAGCCGCGCCGCCAAATCCTGCGCATTGTCGGATTTTCGCGCCTCTTCAAGCGCTTGCAGGCCCGCCCTCACCCGGTCCGTGCCCCGGCCTTCCTCGATGAGGATCTCGCCCAGCTTGCCCGCGATCCAGACCGGATCCAGCGCGCCGCGCGTCAGAAACAGCTCCTCGCGGTGCATGCCGCCCGCGCCGCCTTTGTACCAGCCATAGACCCGCCGCCCGCGCCGGTCGTCAAAGATCGCCTCCTTGACCTGCACCTCGATCAGCTTGCGCTTTTCCTCGACGATCACGATCAGATCCAGCCCTTCGGCCCAGTCGTGAAAGCCCTTCATGTCCATCGGCCATGTCTGGCCCACCTTGTAGGTGGTGAGGCCCAGCCGGTCGGCCTCGGCCTCGGTGATGCCCAGCAGGGACAGGGCATGGACCAGATCGAGCCAGTTCTTGCCCGCCGCCACCAGCCCGATGCGCGCGCCGGGCTTGCCCCAGACCCGCCGGTCCATGCGGTTGGCATGGGAAAATGCCTCGGCGGCGAACCGCTTGTGGTCGATCATCCGCGCTTCCTGCGCGTGGGGCGTGTCCACCAGCCGGATGTTCAGCCCGCCTTCGGGCATGTCGAACTCCGGCAGGACCAGCGACATGCGGTCGGGGCGGCCATCCACCACCGCCGTCGCCTCCACCGTGTCCTTCATGGTCTTGAGCCCGACCCAGACCCCGGCAAAGCGCGACAGCGCCCAGCCATAGATGCCGTAATCCAGCACCTCCTGCACGCCTGCGGGCGACACCACCGGCATATAGGCATCCACCAGCGCCCATTCCGACTGGTGCAGCACGGTGGAGCTTTCGCCGGTATGATCGTCACCCATCGCCATCAGCACGCCGCCATGGCGCGAGGTTCCGGCCATGTTGGCATGGCGCATCACGTCGCCCGACCGGTCCACCCCCGGCCCTTTGCCATACCACAGGCCAAAGACGCCATCGAAACGCCCTTCGCCGCGCAGTTCCGCCTGCTGGCTGCCCCAGAGCGCCGTGGCCGCCAGATCCTCGTTCAGCCCTTCCTGAAAGGTGATGTCGCCCTGCGCCAGCAGCTTGCCCGCGCGGGCCATCTGCAGGTCCACCGCGCCAAGCGGCGAGCCGCGATAGCCGGTGACATAGCCTGCGGTGTTGAGCCCGGCGGCGCGGTCGCGCGCCTTCTGCATCAGCATCAGACGCACCAGCGCCTGCGTGCCGTTGAGCAGCACCGGCGATCTTTCCAGATCGAAACGGTCCTGCAGACTGATCTGCTCTTTGGCCATGCGCGCCTCCCTTCGCTCATTGCTCGTGCAGTATTCCGCCATAATAGGTCAAAAATGCTGACCATCATAGGAAATTTCTGGTGACATTTCCGTGGTAGGGTCGCAGAGCGTTTCCTTGTGCCCATCTCTTCTGTATGGGGTGCCAAAAGCGGAAAAGTTGTCGGAATGGACTGGGACAAGCTAAGAATATTTCACGCGGTTGCCGATGCCGGCAGCCTGACGCACGCGGGCGACGCGCTGCACCTGTCGCAATCGGCGGTGTCACGTCAGATTCGCGCGCTGGAGGAGTCGTTGAACACGACGCTTTTCCACCGCCATGCGCGCGGGCTGATTCTCACCGAACAGGGGGAACTGCTGTTTGATGCCACCGCTGCGATGGCCAAACGCATCGATTCCGCCACCGCCCGCATCCGCGACAGCGAGGAGGAGGTGTTCGGCGAACTGAAGGTCACCACCACCCATGGCTTCGGCGTGCTGTGGCTGGCGCCGCGTCTGACCAAGCTCTACGAAAAATACCCCGATCTGCGCATCGACCTGATGCTGGAGGAGCGGGTGCTGGATCTGCCCATGCGCGAGGCCGATGTGGCGATCCGCATGAAAGAGCCCAGTCAGGCCGATCTGATCCGCAAGCGGCTGATGTCGATCCGGATGCGCATGTATGCCTCCCCCGCCTATCTGGAGGCGCGCGGCGTGCCGGAGTCGCTGGAGGATCTGTCGCACCACCGGCTGATCTGCCAGAACACCAGCTCTGCGCAGGTGACGGCGGGCAAGACGATGATCCAGGATCTGCTGGCCTATGACATCCAGACCTCGCTGACGGTGAACAACTATTTCGGCGTGCTGCAGGCGGTGATTTCCAATCTCGGCATCGGGGTGCTGCCCGATTACATCATCGAGGATTTCCCGAACGTGGTCCGCGTCCTGCCAGAGGTGGAATCCAACGAGGTGCCGGTCTTCCTCGCCTATCCGGAGGAGCTGCGCCATTCCAAGCGGGTCAGCGCTTTCCGCGACTTCGTGCAGGAAGAGATCTTTGCCCATCGCCGCCAGCTGAAGGCCATGGGCGCGGGCTGACAGTTTTCCGTTTGCCTGCAAACAAAGCGGGCCATGCATTAACTGCATAGCGGCAATGCCAAACTGTCAGTGAGTTGCGGGTTGATCGACTCACAACCGACGACATATTAGGCAGATGAAGGCTGAAGCGCCCTCTGGCGCATCATCTTCATACCTCCCTGTTGGACTTCGGCCGAGCCTTGTGCTCGGCCTTTTTTTTGGCCGTCGCCCGGGTGCTGCGCCGTGGCGGGCGGTCGGGACTTCCCCCCGCGGCTGCATTGCCGTAAAGCGGGCCGCAACGCCGACAAAGGGGATTCAGCATGCAGGAACCGGCCATCACCGAAGAGCTTATCGCCGCACATGGCATCAAGCCCGACGAATACGCGCGTATCCTGCAGATCCTGAACCGAGAGCCGACCTTTACCGAGCTTGGCATCTTTTCGGCGATGTGGAACGAACACTGCTCTTACAAGTCGTCGAAAATCCATCTGCGCAACCTGCCGACCAGCGGTCCGCAGGTGATCTGCGGCCCCGGCGAAAATGCCGGTGTGGTCGATATCGGTGACGGGCAGGCCGTGGTCTTCAAGATGGAAAGCCACAACCACCCCTCGTATATCGAGCCCTATCAGGGCGCGGCCACCGGGGTGGGCGGCATTCTGCGCGACGTGTTCACCATGGGCGCGCGCCCCATCGCCGCGATGAACGCGCTGAGCTTCGGCGACAAGGACCACCCCAAGACCCGGCGTCTGGTTCATGGCGTCGTCGAAGGCGTGGGCGGCTATGGCAATGCCTTTGGCGTGCCCACCGTGGGCGGCGAGGTGCGGTTCCATTCCGCCTATAACGGCAACTGTCTGGTCAACGCCTTTGCGGCGGGGCTCGCCGATGCCGACAAGATTTTCTACTCCGCCGCGTCGGGTGTCGGGCGTCCGGTGGTCTATCTGGGCGCCAAGACCGGGCGTGACGGCGTGGGCGGCGCCACCATGGCCAGCGCCGAATTCGACGAGAGCATCGAGGAAAAGCGCCCCACCGTGCAGGTGGGCGATCCCTTCACCGAAAAGCGCCTGATGGAAGCCTGTCTGGAGCTGATGATGACCGGCGCCGTGATCTCCATTCAGGACATGGGGGCTGCGGGCCTGACCTGTTCCGCCGTGGAGATGGGCGACAAGGGCAATCTGGGCGTGCGGCTGGATCTGGAAAAGGTGCCTGTCCGCGAACGCCACATGACCGCCTACGAGATGATGCTGTCGGAATCGCAGGAACGCATGCTGATGGTGCTCGACCCCGCCAAGGAGGCCGAGGCCAAGGCGGTGTTCGACAAATGGGATCTGGATTTCGCCATCATCGGCGAGACGATCCCCGAAGACCGCTTCCTCATCATGCTCAATGGCGAGTGCAAGGCAGATCTGCCGCTGAAGGCGCTGTCGGGCAATGCCCCGGAATATGACCGCCCGTGGCAGCCGACCCCCCCCGCCGCGCCGCTGGACGATGTGCCGGGCATTGATGCCGTGGACGGGCTGCGGGCGCTGGTCGCCTCGCCCAACTACTGCTCCCGCGAATGGGTCTGGCAGCAGTATGACAGTCAGGTCATGGCCGATACCGTGCGCATCCCCGGCTTTGGCGCGGGCGTGATCCGGGTGCATGGCACCGACAAGAAGCTGGCCTTCACCTCGGACGTGACGCCGCGCTACGTCAAGGCCAACCCGGTCGAAGGCGGCAAGCAGGCGGTGGCCGAGGCCTATCGCAACCTCAGCGCCGTGGGCGCCCTGCCCTTGGCCACCACCGACAACCTGAATTTCGGCAATCCCGAAAAGCCCGAGATCATGGGCCAGCTTGTGGGCGCGCTGCAGGGCATCGGCGAGGCCTGCCTTGCGCTTGATATGCCCATCGTGTCGGGCAACGTGTCGCTTTACAACGAAACCGACGGCGTGGGCATCCTGCCCACCCCCACCATCGGCGCCGTGGGCCTGATTGCCGCAGGCGAAGAGCCGATCCTTGGCTTTGCCCGCGACGGCCATGTGGCGCTGCTGCTGGGACGCAGCGGCAGCCATCTGGGCCAGTCCGCGCTGCTGGCGGAGGTGTTCAACCGCGAAGAAGGCGACGCGCCCGCGGTCGATCTGGCCGAGGAAAAGCGCAATGGCAGCTTCATCCGCGCCAACCGCGACTGGATCAAATGCTGCACCGATCTCAGCGATGGCGGGCTGGCGCTGGCCGCGTTCGAGATGGCCGAGGCTTCGGGCGTGGGCGTGCAGCTGGACAGCGGCGATACCGCCGAACTCTTTGGCGAGGATCAGGGCCGCTATCTGATCGCCTGCAACTTCGACGCCGCCGAAGCGCTGATGTCCGCCGCCTCGCAGGCCGGGGTGACGCTGTCCAGCGTCGGAAAATTCAGCGGCGACACGATCCGCATGGGCCAGACCGAGGCAAGCCTTGCCGAATTGTCCGCGCTGTATCGCGGCCGCTTTGGTGAAATATTCGGCTAAGATTCGCCTAATGCGGGCGATGACACTATTCCGGACATTGCCCTTCGCTTGAATCTGAGGCAATTGACCCGCAGTTTCACGGATCGGTCATAGACCTGTCATGTGAGACTGCGGATTTTCGTCGTGAAGTGTCATATCCTTCTGACACGAACAGCTTTACGGGACGCTCTGGTTCGGCCTGACACGGAGAGGCGGAATTTTTGCGTTCCTGACGTGCTCAGCCATTGAGTACGGCTGTTTCCGTTCTACAACTTTAACGGGTAACCATGTTCCTGAGGCTGCGGGGTTTGTGACTTTTTCCTATTTCACGAAACGGAAGATATGAATAACTGGGACGATCTGCGTTTCCTCGTCGCGCTATCAAAGACGGGGACCATGACGGCCGCAGCAAAGCTGCTTGGCACGAATACCGCCACGGTTTCACGCCGCATCGATCGGCTGTCCGAGGCACTGGGTCGGCCGGCTTTCATCAAGACCTCAGAGGGCTGGCGCCCCTCTGATGCGGTACGCGATCTGATCCATGTGGCGCAGAATTTCGACGGACAGCTGCAATCCACCCTCAACCGCCAGAGCGACGAGATGGAGGCGGAGCAGGTTTCGCTGAACCTCGGCTGCGTGCCGGTGGTGATAGCGCTGATCCTGTTTCCGGGCCTCACCCATCACGCCAACATGCTGCGCGGCATCAAGCTGACCATCAGCGACCGGCTGGGCCGCGAAGGTCTGGGCGAAAACGATCTGGTGGTGCAGTTCGGGCGCCCCGAACAGGGCCGGATCGTCGCGCGCCGCGCCGGGCAGATGAGCTTCCGGCTTTATCGGTTCTGTGACGGTGACACGTCCGGCGATTGGGCTGGGCTCAACGACGCCCCCAATTCCAGCCCCTTCATGGCGCAGGCCCGCACGTGGTTTGACTGCGAACCCAAGCTGAAGGTCGACAATTTTGTCGCCCTGCACGGTCTGATGCAGGTGACCCGCCTGCCCGGCCCGCTGCCCGATCTTCTGGCCCGGCGCGATCCCGATCTGGTGCCCGTGCAGCCCGAGGCCAATCCCTTTGTGGTGGAATGCTGGCTGTTCTACCATGAAAGCCGCCGCAGCGATCCGGGCATGCGCCGCGCCGTGGACTGGGTGATTCACTGTTTCGAGGAATTTGGCATGGATGTCATGCCAAAGATCGGGCGCGTGCACGCCTGACAGGGCCTGCAGCCGCGCGGTGGTTAGGTTATTTTCCTGATGATTTCCTTGAATGGCCTCGCAGCTGTCGCGGGGCCAAGGCAGCGGCAGGCGCTTGGCGCCTGAAACCCTGCCCGTCTATGTGGCAAAAGACGGCCCCCGCAGAGGCCGCCTTGTCGCACGGAGCGCGGACGGTCACAGACCGTAAAGCCGCCCGAACTTTTCTTCCAGATAGTCCAGCAGCGGCGCTTCGGTCGGGGCCGTTCCGCAGGCGCGGGTGATGACCTCGCGCGGGGTATAAAGCCCGCCATGCTGCTGCACCGCCTCGCGCAGCCAGCCGGTGGCGGCGCGCAGATCGCCCTGCGCCAGCTGCGCCTCCAGATCCGGCACCGCCTGCCGCAGCGCCTGCAGCAGACAGCCTGCATAGACATTGCCCAGCGTGTAGGTCGGGAAATAGCCGAAGAGCCCCGCCGACCAGTGCACGTCCTGCAGCACCCCGTTCGAGGGCCGGTCGACGGCAAAGCCGAAATCGGCGGCAAAGCGGGCGTTCCATGCCTCTTCCAGATCGACGACATCCAGATCGCCCGCGATCAGCGCCTGTTCCAGATCGAAGCGCAGCAGCACATGCAGGTTATACTGCACCTCGTCGGATTCGGTGCGGATGTAGTTGTTCTGCACCCGGTTGACGGCAGCATAAAACGCCTCCGCATCCAGCCCCAGATCGCCGAAGCCTTCGGTCATGCGGCCATGCAGCCAGCCACAGAAGGCACGGCTGCGGCCAAGCTGGTTTTCATAGATCCGGCTCTGGCTTTCATGCACGCCCATGGACACGCCCTGTCCCAGCGGCGTGAAGCGGTAGCCGGGCCGGATCGCCTGTTCATAGGCGGCATGGCCCACCTCATGGATGGTGGAATAGGCGCAGTTGAACGGATCAAGCGGGCTGGTGCGCGTGGTGATGCGCACGTCATCGCCCGAGCCGGAGCTGAACGGATGCACCGCCTTGTCGATGCGCCCGCGCGTCATGTCATAGCCGAAGGTTTCGGCCAGCAGCTGCGACAGCCGCAGCTGCGCCGCCTCATCGAAGGTGCCCTCCAGCGGGCGCGGCGCGGGCCGGTCAAGGATCGCCTGCCGCAGCGCCACCAGACGCGGACGCAGCGCGCCGAACATCTGGGCCAGATCCGCCGCCGTGGTGCCCGGCTCGTAATCGTCGAGCAGCGCGTCATAGGCGGTGCCGCCCTGCGCCAGCGCCTGCCCCTCCGCGCGCTTCAGCGCCACCACCTCGGCCAGCACCGGGGCGAAAGCGGCAAAATTGTCATCCGCCCGCGCCTCGGCCCAGATGCGATGCGCCCGGCTGGTCAGCCGCGCCAGATCGGCGGCAAGCGCGCCCGGCACCCGCGAGGCCCGCTCGAAGCTGCGGCGGATGTGGCGGATCTGCGCGCGCCCCTCCTCGTCCAGCGTGGCGGGGTCGATGGCGGCCAGCCAGTCGCCGACGCGCGGATCGGTGCGCCGCGCATGCAGCACCCCCTCCAGCGCCGCCATCTCCTCGGACCGCTGCTCCCCGGCGCCGCCCGGCATCATGGTTTCCTGATCCCAGCCCAGACGGCCCGCGATCTGCGCCAGCGCGCCGGTGTCACGCTCAAAGCGCATCAGGTCATCAAAGGCGGTCATGTGCGGGATCCCCGGATGGATTGCGGAACAGGATATTGGGCGCCAAAGCGCGCGCGCAGGATCAGCACCCACAGCACCACAGCGCCCAGCTGATGGGTGATGGCGATATGCCACGGCGCTACGTAGAGCACGGTGGCAATGCCCAGCACCACCTGCAGCACCATCACCGCCATCACGGCGTTGAAGCGGAAGCGGGTGTCAGCATTGGGCGACCGGCGCCCGCGCAGCCAGACCACGATGCCGAAGACGAACAGCAGATAGCCCGCCATGCGGTGCAGGAACTGCACCAGACCCGGATCCTCGAAGAAATTGCGCCAGACCGGCTGCAGCGCAAAGGGTTCTGGCGGAAAGAACCCGCCCGCCATCAGCGGCCAGTCGGTATAGCTGCGCCCGGCATCGATCCCCGCCACCAGCGCGCCCAGCAGGATCTGCAGGAAGGCGAAATGCAAAAGGCCGGTGGACATGGAAAAGAGCTTCGGCTCGCGCAGCCGCCGCGCCTGCATCAAGGCCCGCTCCTCGCGCCCCAGCAGAAACACATACCACGCGACAAAGCCAAGGATGACAAAGGCCAGCCCCAGATGCGTCGCCAGCCGGTAAGAGGCCACGGCGATCATGTCGCCCGTCAGGCCGGAGGCCACCATCCACCAGCCCACGGCGCCCTGCACCCCGCCCAGACCCCCCAGCAGCAGCAGCCGCTTGGTCCAGCCTGTGGGGATCTGCCGCGCCACCAGAAAGCCGACAAAGCCCAGGGCCCAGACCAGCCCGATCACCCGGCCCAGCTGGCGATGGCCCCATTCCCACCAGTAGATGCTCTTGAACTCCTGCAGGGTCATGCCCTTGTTCAGCAGCTCGTATTGCGGGATCTGGCGGTAAAGCGCGAACTCTTCCTCCCATTCCGCCACGCTCAGCGGCGGGATGGCCCCATGCAGCGGCTTCCATTCGGTGATGGACAGGCCGCTATCGGTCAGCCGGGTCAGCCCGCCCACCACGATCATGGCCATGACCAGCGCAAAGATCAGCATCAGCCACAGCCGGATCGCGCCGCGCGCGCCGCCCCGGCCCCGGTCGATCATGCCGCCCGACGGCTCCGCCCGCGCGGCGCCCTCGCCAACCTCTTCGAAAAGCTTGCGCTTCTGGGCCATGCCCGTCTCCTTACCTGTTCGCGGTCAGGACGATAGGCCGCGCCCCCGCCCCCTTCAACCGCGTTCCTTCCAGCGGACCATCTGCCGCAGCACCCCGTGCAGCGTCTTCACGTCCTCGCTGGTCAGGGGCATCCGGCTCCACAGGTTGCGCAGCGTCAGCTTCATGCTGGCCGCCTTGTGCTCGGGGAAAAAGAACCCCGCCTCCTCCAGACGCCCCTCGTAATGCTCGGCCAGCTTCTCGACCTCGATGGCGCTGGCCCAGTCGGCCCCGGCCATCTCCATCCGCAGCCCGTCCACCTCGGCGCTGGCCCTACGCCATTCATAGGCACAAAGCAGCACGCATTGCGCCAGATTGAGCGAGGGGAATTCCGGGTTCACCGGTACCGAGATCAGCGCATTGGCCAGCGCCACATCGGTATTCTCCAGCCCCGCGCGTTCCGGCCCGAACAGCACCGCCACCCGGCCCCCCGCCGCGATGCGCGCCTGCGCCTCGGTCATGGCGCGTTCGGGCGAATAGACCGGCTTGGTCAGCCCGCGCACCCGCGCCGTGGTGGCCAGCACCAGATCGCAGTCGGCCACCGCCTCGGCGGCGCTCTCCACCAGCCAGGCCTCGTCCAGCAGCCGCCCCGCGCCAGAAGCCATGGCCACCGCCTGCGGATTGGGCCAGCCGTCGCGCGGGCTGACCAGCCGCATGTGATCCAGCCCGAAATTCCACATCGCCCGCGCCGCAGCGCCGATATTCTCGCCCATCTGGGGCCGCACCAGCACAAAGGCCGGTTGCCTGACATCGCCTGCCATGCCGTCTCCCTTGATTGTCGCGCCCCGGATAGTCCCGCCTGCGGGCAGGAGCAAGGATCAGGGCTTCCATTGGCTCCAAATATCCCCGCCGGAGGCTCCGGCCTCGCCGCCGGCGCCCCGCCGGGCAGGAAATGCTGTGGCCCCCCTTGGCTTGTCCCCATGCCCCGGGATATAGGGGCCGGACATCTTGATCAGGAGCCGCGCCATGGCCGACACAGACCAGCCTCAGCTCTATCTCATCACCCCGCCCGATTTCGATCTTGGCAGCTATCCCGAGCAGCTGGCGCGGGTGCTGGACAGCACCGACTTCGCCTGCCTGCGCCTGTCGCTGGCCACCCGCGACGAAGACCGCCTGCTGCGTGCCGCCGATGCGGTGCGCGAGGTGGCGCATCGCTTTGACGTGGCGCTGGTGATCGACACCCATGTGGTGCTGGCGCAACGGCTCGGGCTTGACGGCGTGCACCTGACCGACGGCTCGCGCTCGGTGCGGGTCGCGCGCAAGGAACTGGGCCCGGATGCCATCGTCGGCGCCTTCTGCGGCACCTCGCGCCATGACGGCATGGTCGCGGGCGAGGCGGGCGCGGATTACGTGGCGCTTGGCCCCGTCGGCTCCGTCGCACTTGGCGATGGCAGCAAGGTGGAGTTCGACGTGTTCGAATGGTGGTCGCAGGTGATCGAACTGCCGGTGGTGGCCGAAGGCGGGCTGACGCCCGAGCTTGTCACCCAGCTGGCCCCGGTCACCGATTTCTTCGGCATCGGCGAAGAGATCTGGTCCGCCGAGGATCCGGTGGCCGCCCTCGCCCTGCTGACCGCCCCCCTGCGCTGACCGCGATCCGCGCTGCCGTCTCGCGGCGCTGATCCCCTACCTGCGGCCGCGCAGCGGCGCATGGCCGTCGCGCACCTGCGCCTCCAGAAACGCCGCCAGCGCCTTGCGGTCGGAAAAGGCGCTGGCCAGCACCGGGCGGTGATAGGTGACCTCCACCCGGCCCTGACGCCGCGCCGACAGCACCTGCAGCAGATGCGGCCCCAGCGCCATGTCGCCCCACCATGCATAAAAACGCGGATCGGCGCCGCGCGGCGCGTGCCATGTCACGGTGATCGCCTGCAGGCGCATGTCGGCGGGCACGCCCTCGGCCAGAAAGGCGGCAAAAAGCGAGGTCTTGAACGGCAGCACCCGCAGCCCGTCGCTGGAGGTGCCTTCGGGAAAGAACAGCAGCCGATGCCCCAGCGCCAGCCTTTCGCCAAAGATCCGCGCCTGATCCGGGGCCGCCCGACGGTCGCGCGCGATGAACAGCGTGCCCGCCAGCCGCGCCAGCGCGCCGATGCCGGGCCAGTCGCGCACCTCGGATTTGGCGACAAAACACACGCTGCATCTTGCGTTCAGCGCAAGGATGTCCAGCCACGAGCCGTGATTGGCCACCATCGCCCCCGGCCCGCGCAGCGGGCGTCCGCGCATCTGCAGCCTGATCCCCAGCGCCCTCAGCCCCATGCGGCAGATCGCCTGCGACACCCTTGGCGAAAAGGGCCTGCGGCGCCGCCAGATCAGCCATTCCAGCCCGCGCAGCGGCAGCTTCACCAGAATCCCCGCCAGCAGCACCAGCAGCAGCAGCGTGCCGCGCAGCCCCGCCCGGATCCAGCCCGCCGCCCGCAGGGGTACGGGATCCGGCGCGGGATCCGGTCCGAACCATGTCGGACTGCTCATCCCCGGCCCCGTGTATACAGCCCCGCGACCTGTGAATTCAGCCGCGCAGTATCCATCAGCAGACAGACATCGGTGGTGTTGAAGGCATGGTCGACAAAGGCGCCATCACCCACCACGCCCCCCAGCCGCAGATAGCCCTTGATCAGCGCGGGCGTCTCCAGCATGGCGCGGCGGCGGTCGATCTCGGCCTCGGGCAGCAGATCCATCGGCTGATAGGCGCGCGAGCGCACACGCAGATCCTCGGGCGCCAGATGGCGGGCGCGCAGCAGCGACAGCGGATGCGCCAGCGCCTGCACATCGGTGCCGTGAAACGACGCGGTGCCGAACAGGATCTCGATCTTGTGCTCGGCGACATAGCCCGCCAGCCCCTGCCACAGCCGCATCACGCCGGAGCCGCCGCGGTAATCGGGATGCAGGCAGGACCGGCCCAGTTCCAGCAGGCGCCGCCCGGTGGCGCGCAGCGGCGCCAGATCGTATTCATCCTCGGAATAGAACTGCCCGGCCTCGGCGGCCTGATCGTCGCGCAGCAGCCGGTAGACCCCCACCACGGCATTGTCGCGGCGGCCATCGGTCAGGATCAGGTGATCGAAGAACGGATCGAAGCGGTCGCATTCCAGCCGGTTTTCGTGATCGACCAGCGTGCCGCCGCCGCCCAGTTCCTCGACAAAGACCTCGTAGCGCAGGCGCTGCGCTGCGGCGATGTCCTCCGCGTCGCGGGCCAGCCGCACAGTCAGTTCCCGGTCGTCCAGAGCCATCGCGCTCCCCTTCACGCTCGACGCGGTTCTAATCCGGCACGGCGCAAAGGAAAACCGCTTTCGGTCCGGCAGATGTCGGGTGCGGGGCCGGGATTAATCATTCGTAAAGCATTGCGCCGCAGGCTAGGCTTCAAAAATCGGCACCAGCGCGACACGGCGGCCATCCAGCACCACCTTGCCCTGTTCGCGGAAGTTGACGGTGATACGGCCTGAGATATTGGATTGCACCTGCCCCACCCCCCACTCCGGCTGGTCCGGATGCTGGACCAGCATGCCGGGTTCAAGAAATGCGTTGAGTTCGTCCATAGCGGCGTCCCGATCTGTAAGAGGAAAGCGGAGATGTTCGATGATAGTGCCAAGCTGGCCACTCTGGTAGGGTCGCGCCTGTGCCATGATCTGGTCAGCCCGATTGGTGCCATCCGCAACGGGCTGGAACTGGTGGCGCTGTCCGGCGCGGGCGGCGGATCCGAGGAAATGACCCTGATCGAGGACAGCTGCGCCTCTGCGGCGGCGCGGATCGCCTTTTTCCGCATCGCCTTCGGCAGCGCCAAGGGGGAACAGATGATCGGGCGGCGCGAGATCACCAAGCTTCTGGCGGAATACTGCCGGGGCGGGCGCATCATGCCGGACTGGCAGCCCACCGCCGACACGCCGCGCCCGACCGTGCAGCTGGTGCTTCTGGGCTGGCTCTGCTGCGAAAGCGCGCTGCCGCAGGGCGGCACCATCACCGTCAGCACCGACGGCACGACATGGCGGCTGAGCGCCGCAGGTCCGCGCCTGCAGCTTGAGCCGGATGTCTGGGCGCAGCTGTCGACCACCGCGCTGGCGCAGGTCATCACCCCCGCGCGGGTGCAGTTCGCCTGCCTGTCCATGCTTGCCGCCGTGGCGGGACGACAGCTGGAGGTGGCGGACCAGCCGGGCGCGGTCACCCTGCTGATCCGCTGAACCCGGTCAGGCGCGGGTCGCCCCGTCAGAGCGCACCACATATTTGAAGCTGGTCAGCTGTTCGGCGCCCACCGGGCCGCGCGCATGCATCTTGCCGGTGGCGATGCCGATCTCCGCCCCCATGCCGAATTCGCCGCCATCGGCGAACTGGGTGGAGGAGTTGATCATCACGATGGCGCTGTCCACCCGCTCGACAAAGCGGTCGATCGCCGCCTCGTCCTGCGACAGGATGCAGTCGGTATGCTGCGAGCCGTAGCGGCGGATATGGGCGATGGCCTCGTCCTCGTCCGCCACCACCCGCGCCGCGATGATGCTGTCCAGATATTCGCGGCCCCAGTCCTCGGGCGTGGCGGGCACGGTGCCCGGGATGGCCTGCAGCGCCGCATCGGCCCGCACCTCCACCCCGGCTTCCAGCAGCGCGCGAATCACGCCCTGTCCGATGGTGTCCACCACCTCGGCATGGATCAGCAGGCATTCGGCGGCGCCGCAGATGCCGGTGCGCCGGGTCTTGGCGTTCTTGACCACCTTGAGCGCGGTGACCGGATCGGCGTCCTTGTCGATATAGACATGCACGATGCCTTCGAGATGGGCAAAGACCGGCACCCGCGCCTCGCGCTGCACCAGCCCCACCAGCCCCTTGCCGCCGCGCGGCACGATCACGTCGACGTAGTCGGTCATGCTCAGCAGTTCGGACACCGCCGCGCGGTCGCGCGTCGGCACCAGCTGGATCGCGTCTTCGGGCAGACCGGCGGCGCGTAGCCCGTCGACCAGACAGGCATGCAGCGCGGTGGAGCTGTGATGGCTTTCCGATCCGCCGCGCAGAATCACCGCATTGCCGGATTTCAGGCACAGCGCGCCCGCATCGGCGGTGACGTTGGGGCGCGATTCGTAGATCACCCCCACCACCCCCAGCGGCGTGCGCACGCGGCGGATATGCAGCCCGTTGGGCCGGTCCCATTCGGCCAGCACCTCGCCCACCGGATCGGGCTGGGCGGCGATGGCGCGCAGGCCCTCGGCCACGCCCCGCAGCCGGTCCTCGGTCAGCAGCAGGCGGTCCATCATCGCGTCGCTCAGACCCTTGTCGCGGCCAAACTCCAGATCCTTGGCATTGGCGTCCAGAATTTCGGCGCGGCGGGTCCAGACGGCCTCTGCCGCCGCCTCCAGCGCCGCGGCCTTCGCCTCTGGCGGGGCAAAGGCCAGAACAGCCGCAGCCGCGCGGGCGCGGGTGCCCAGATCGGTCATGATGGCGGGAATGTCTGTCAGGTCTTTCATCGCTTTGCCCATGGTCAGGGTTTCGGGATCCCCCCTATACCCCCTCGGGCGCGCGGATTACAGGGCCATGTCGTCGCGATGGATCAGCACGGCGCGACCGGGATAGCCCAGCACCGCCTCGATCTCCGAAGAGTGGTGGCCAAGGATCGCCTGCGCCTCTTCTGCGGTGTAGCGGCTCAGCCCCTGTCCCAGCGTGCGGCCCTGCGCGTCGCGGATCACCACCGGATCGCCCCGGCCAAAGGCGCCGTCGCTGCGCGTCACGCCCACCGGCAGCAGCGACCGGCCCTGTGCCAGCGCCGCCGCCGCCCCCGCATCCACGGTCAGCGTGCCGCAGGGTTTCATCGCGGCGATCCAGCGCTTGCGCGCCGCCTGCGGATCGAGCTGCGGGGTGAACCATGTGGCATTGGCGCCGTCTTCCAGCGCGGTCAGCGGAAACAGCGCCGAACCTTCGGTAATGGCCATGGCGCAGCCTGCCAGCGTTGCGGTCTTGGCGGCCATCAGCTTGGTCTTCATCCCGCCCTTGGACAGGCCCGACCCGGCATCGCCCGCCATCGCCTCGATCTCTGGCGTGATGCTGTCGATCACGTCGAAGCGGCGGGCGGTCGGATCCTGCGCGGGGTTGGCGGTGTAGAGCCCGTCCACATCCGACAGCAGGATCAGCTGGTCCGCCCCCACCGTCACCGCGACCTGCGCCGCCAGCCGGTCATTGTCGCCATAGCGGATTTCATCCGTGGCCACGGTGTCATTCTCGTTGACGATCGGCACCACGCCGAAGCCCAGCAGGGTTTCCATCGTGGCCCGGGAATTGAGATAGCGGCGGCGGTCGGCGGAATCTTCCAGCGTGACCAGCACCTGCGCGGTGGTGATGCCATGCGGCGCCAGCACCTCTTCCCACGCGCGGGCCAGCCGGATCTGGCCCACGGCGGCGGCGGCCTGACTCTGCTCCAGCGGCAGGGTCACCGGCGGCAGGCGCAGCACGCCGCGCCCCAGCGCGATGGAGCCCGACGACACCAGCACCACATCGGTGCCGCGCGCCTTGATCCGCGCCACATCGGCGGCAATCGACGCCAGCCAGTCGCGGCGCAGCGCGCCGGTGGTCTTGTCCACCAGCAGCGCCGAGCCGATTTTTACCACAAGGCGGCGGGCCGCGCTTAGGGTCGCCATGTCTCGTCATCCTCGGGCGCGTCGCGCAGGCGGTTTTCGTCGATATGGGCGCGCAGGGCGCGCAGCACCTCTGTGGTGTTTTCGCCGCTGGCGCCCGACATCAGCAGCACCGGGCCGCCGACCTTCGCCTCCAGTTCGTCCTGCAGGAAGGCGCGCTCCTCGTCATCCATCGTGTCGATCTTGTTGAGCACGGTGACGCGCGGCTTGTCGGCCAGCCCGCCGCCATAGGCTTCGATCTCGTTGATGATGGTCTGCCAGTCTTCCAGCAGCGAGCCGGAGGTGCCGTCCACCAGATGCAGCAGCACCGCGCAGCGTTCCACATGGCCCAGAAACAGGTCGCCCAGCCCCCGGCCCTCATGCGCGCCCTCGATGAGGCCGGGAATGTCGGCCACGACAAATTCGCGGCCATCGACCCCGACCACGCCCAGATTCGGGTGCAGCGTGGTAAAGGGATAATCCGCGATCTTGGGCCGCGCGTTGGAGGTGGCGGCAAGAAAGGTCGATTTGCCCGCATTGGGCAGGCCCAGCAGGCCCACATCGGCGATCAGCTTCAGCCGCAGCCACAGCGTGCGTTCGATGGCAGGCTGGCCCGGATTGGCCCGACGCGGCGCCTGATTGCTGGAGGTCTTGAAGTGCAGGTTGCCCCAGCCGCCATTGCCGCCCCGCGCCAGCAGCACGCGCTGGCCCAGTTCGGTCATGTCGGCGACCACGGTTTCTTCGTCTTCGTCCAGAATCTCGGTGCCGACCGGCACGCGCAGCACGATGTCGTCGCCATCGGCCCCGGTGCGCTGGCGTCCGCCACCGCCCTGGCCGTTATTGGCGAAGAAATGCTGCTGGTAACGGAAATCGATGAGCGTGTTCAGCCCGTCCACCGCTTCGGCCCAGACATCGCCGCCGCGCCCGCCATCGCCGCCATCGGGGCCGCCGAATTCGATGAACTTCTCGCGGCGGAAGGAGATGGAGCCGTTTCCGCCCGCCCCGGAGCGGATGTAGACCTTGCACAGATCGAGAAATTTCATGGGCCGTCTTTCGGATCAGGGCGGGACGCAGGAGATGATCCGGCGCGGTGTAGCGCGAGATCTCGCGCGGCTCAAGTTCTGGTGTCGGGGCGAGACCGCCCCACCCCCAAAACGCAAACGCCACGCGGCCCAAGGACCACGAGGCGTGTGAAGCGTTCCGGAAGAAAGTGGCGCGGTTGACGGGGCTCGAACCCGCGACCCCCGGCGTGACAGGCCGGTACTCTAACCAACTGAGCTACAACCGCGCAATTTCCGCGGGACATACAACATAGGCAGCGATGGCGCGGTTGACGGGGCTCGAACCCGCGACCCCCGGCGTGACAGGCCGGTACTCTAACCAACTGAGCTACAACCGCGCAATTTCCGCGGGACATACAACATAGGCAGCGATGGCGCGGTTGACGGGGCTCGAACCCGCGACCCCCGGCGTGACAGGCCGGTACTCTAACCAACTGAGCTACAACCGCTCGCTGCCGTCTGGAGCGTGCCCCGAACGTGTTGGGGGTTCTAGGCGGGGGACCGGACCCCGTCAAGCGCTTTTCTGAGCCCGGAGTGCAGATTTTTTCTCTGGGCTCAGGGCTGCCCCGCTTGCGCCCTTAAAAACAAGGATTGTTGCGGGGGTTCAGGCCCTTGCGGGCCAAAGCTCACCAACGGGCCCGGCACGGGCCGCAGCCTGTCCGGACGATCCGGATGCCTGCGGCCCGCCCTTGGGCCGTCCCTGCCCCTAGCCGCCGCGCCCGGCGGTAAGCCGTCCCTGTGCCTTTGCCATCCGGTCCAGTTCATCCGAAATCAGGATGATGCGGGACACCTGCCCGCCCATTTCGGACCGGGCCAGTTCATAGGCGCAATGTTCCAAAATCCGTGACGCCGCCTGCAGCAATTGCGGTTCGGCTGCCCCCCCCTGCATGCGCAGGGCTTGGTCCAAAAGCGCGTTCAGATCTTCCGTGCCTTCGACCGACATGTCCCCATTCGTCATACTCACCACTTCCAGTTGCGTCACACCGGCACCCCCCGACGTGACGGATCGCTGTCAAAGATCCGGAGAGCCGCCGTTCGGGCGGTCCTTCTCCGGACGGCACACAGAACGGATCGGATGTGTCAGGGGTGTTTCCGCGTAAAAACTTTGACAACTGGAACACAAGTTACCGGCCAGACCCCCGCCATTGGCGGCATGGAACCCGGCCATAAAAACACCACACACCAAACCCGGTGCCGCCGCGCAAGTCCCCCGACCAAAGCGCGACAGGCCGTTTCAGCTTAGCACAGCCGCCCCGTGAGGTAAGCGTTTTCCGAACACGCAGGCCGCGTGTTTGTGCCCTGTTTCAGCCTTATCCCGGGCTGCCTCTCTTGCGCGTCAGGTGACGCTGCTATCGGCTTGCCACCGGATCGGGGAACAGGCACTCTTGACTGGCGAAAACAACATGTACGGTCTCGATTGCAAATCATTGTCAAACAACAGCTTGGGCTCATCCATACCACCGGCGGCAGGCTTTCCCTGACGCTTGAACAGTTCCTGAACATTTATCGCTCGCCCCGGACCCAGCTTTACCTTGGGCTTGTCTGCGTCATCTTTGTGGCGACGGATCCGAACGACCTGCACGCCGTGCTGCCCTTCGGAGCTTACGTTCTGGCGACCTTTGCCGGGCAGAGCGTTTATCTGGGATGTCAGATCCTTGTGCTGACCTGCTGCGCCATCCTGCGCGGGGTCCGGCCAAGCAGCCGCATCTACTGGCCGATGATCACCCTGCTGTCGCTGGGTCCGACCATCGTGATCATGAAAGACGTGCTGGTGCTGGTGGAGCCGGAAATCCAGTTTCCGGTAATGTCGCGGCTGGTCTTTCTGGCAGTCACGGTTCTGGTATTCGAGATGATCTTCCTGCGATTCGTGTTGCCGATGGTCTGCGCCGAAGCCCTGACCGGCACCCCCCTGCGTGCCGGAGAAGCGCCGCCCCTGCCCGACGCGACCGCGCCGGAGCCCGAGCCCTCTGATCCGGAGCCGGACACCAAGCCGCCCGAGGAAGAAGAGCGGGTCGTGGTGATCGGCGGTCGTCCTGTGCCGCTGCGCGACCTGACGGTGGTCGAGGCACGAGAACATCACGTGCATGCCCATCTGGACGGCACCTCGCTTGTCCAGCGCGCGCGCCTGTCTGATGTGGTGGCGCAGACCCGCGCCGAAGACGGGGTGCAGCCGCATCGCAGCTGGTGGGTGGCGCGCCATGCCGTCTGCGCGCTGGACCGCGACGGCCCCCGCCCGATTCTGCGCCTTGCCGATGGCAGCACCGTGCCCGTGGCGCGCGGGCGGCTGCCGGATGTCGAACGCTGGCTTGATGTCTATCTTGGCTGACCGCCCCTTTACCCCGGCGGGCGCATTTCCTATATCTTTTCTCAGGAAACGCCACGGGAAGGACCGGCCATGACCGATGCACAGCTTGAAGGCGCCCCGCTGATCGCGCCCTCCAGCACCGACCATCCGCTTTACGATTCGGTGGTCGAAGCCTGCCGGACGGTGTTTGACCCGGAAATTCCGGTGAACATCTACGATCTGGGGCTGATCTACACCGTTCTGATCGATTCCGAAAACGCGGTGAAGGTCACCATGACGCTGACCGCACCCGGCTGCCCCGTGGCCGGAGAGATGCCCGGCTGGGTGCAGGATTCGATCAGCGCCGTGCCCGGCGTCCGCGATGTGGACGTGGACATGGTGTTCGATCCGCCCTGGGGCATGGACATGATGTCGGATGAGGCGCGGCTGGAACTGGGCTTCATGTAAGACAGGCGCGGCACCCCCGCTTGTCAGGGACGCCGCAACTTCCTAGATTCAGCACAAAGGAGACAGCCATGTTCGGTATTCCCGGAAAACAGGCGGTCAGCATAACCCCTTCGGCGGTGGTGCAGATTCGCAAGCTGATGGAACGTGACAACCGCGCCGGTCTGCGGATCGGCGTGAAGAAGGGCGGCTGCGCGGGCATGGAATATACCATGGAATTCGTGGACAGCCCCGCCCCCAATGACGAGGTGGTGGAGCAGGATGGCGCGCGGGTGCTGATTGCGCCCATGGCGCAGATGTTCCTGTTCGGCACCGAAATCGACCACCACACGTCGCTGCTGGAATCGGGCTTCCGCTTCAACAACCCCAATGTGGCGGATGCCTGCGGCTGCGGAGAATCCATCAAGTTCAAGGATCTGGACGAGCTGGAAGCCGAACGCGCGGGCAAGTAGCCCCGGCTGTCCGGCGCTACCAGCCTTGACGCCGCCCCCCCTGCCGCGATGATGGCCCCCATCCCCGCGACCAAAGGAGAGACCATGCGCAGGAAACTTGCCGCCGGAAACTGGAAGATGAACGGGCTCAGTGCCGCGCTGGACGAGCTGGCGGCGATGGGACCGGCGGCGGAGGGCAAGGCCGAGGTGCTGATCTGTCCGCCCGCCACGCTGGTGGCCCCGGCCGCAGCGCTGGGTCTGCCGCTGGCCATCGGCGGGCAGGACTGCCACGCCAAGGACTCCGGCGCGCATACCGGCGATATTTCCGCCGCCATGCTGAAGGATGCGGGCGCCACCTATGTGATTCTCGGCCATTCCGAACGTCGCGCCGATCATGACGAACATGATGAACATGTGCGCGAAAAATGCCGTGCCGCATGGGACGCTGGTCTGGCGGCGGTGGTCTGCGTGGGCGAGACGCTGTCCGAACGCGAAGCGCAGAACACGCTCGACATCATTGCGGGCCAGCTTGCCGGGTCGCTGCCCGACGGCGCCACCGGCCATAATCTTGTGGTCGCCTATGAACCGGTCTGGGCCATCGGCACCGGCAAGGTGCCCGATGTCGACCAGATCGGCGAGGTGCATGATTTTATCCGCGCCCGGCTGGAAAAGCGCTTCGGCGAAGGCGTGGGCCGCTCGGTGCGGCTGCTTTACGGCGGCTCGGTGAAACCCGGCAATGCGGCAGAGATCTTTGCCGTCTCCAACGTGGATGGCGCGCTGGTCGGCGGCGCCTCGCTGCGGGCCGGTGATTTCCTGCCGATCATCGAGGCGCTGAACGCCAGCGCCGACTGATCCCCCGACAATCTGCCCCCAAAAGCGCCGCGCGCCTGCCCCGAACTCGGGACAGGCGCGCGGTTTTTGTTTCGGCAGGTCGCTCTCAGGACAGGCGGCTGATCACCACCGTCACCTCGGGCTTCTTGCCGATCTCGTTGGAGGTGGTGTTGCGCACGATGCGGCGCATGCCCTCTTCCAGCTTGTCGTCATCGGTCAGCGTGGCCTCGCCCGCCCGGCCCAGAAACTGGGTCAGATCTGCTTCCAGCACGTCGACCAGCGGCGCGTTGGACCGCCCGGTTTCGGCCAGCCCCGACAGTTCGCACCAGGGTTCGCCCAGCGGTTCGTCCTCTTCGTCAAGGATCACCGTCACCAGAACGTGCCCGTTCAGCGCCATGCGAATGCGGTCGCGCACGATGCCGTCCAGCGCGCCGATCTGCACCCGCCCGTCCAGATAGGTGCGCCCGGTTTCCACATAGCCCGCAATCTTGGGCATATTGCCCGACAGATCGACCATGGTGCCGTTCACCGCCAGCACCCCGGCGCGGCCCCGCGCCTCGGCCAGCTTCACATGCTCGCGAAGGTGGCGGTGTTCGCCATGCATCGGCACCACGATCTGCGGATTGACGATGTCCTGCAGCCGCTCCAGATCGGGGCGGTTGGCATGGCCGGACACGTGATAGCGCCCGTTGCTGTCATCCACCACATCCACGCCCTTTTCCGACAGCGCGTTCATGATGCGGGCAACTTCCTTTTCATTGCCCGGGATGGTCTTAGACGAGAACAGGAACATGTCCCCTTCCTTCAGCTCCAGCCCGTTATACTTGCCCCGCGACAGCTGCGCCGAGGCGGCGCGGCGTTCGCCCTGCGACCCGGTCACGATCAGCATCAGGTTTTCGCGCGGGATGTCAGAGGCTTCCTCGGGGCTCACCACCTTCGGGAAGGAGGACAGCACCCCGGTCTCGATCGAGGCTTCGATCATGCGGCGCATCGCCCGGCCCAGCAGACAGATCGACCGGCCCGCGCGTTCGCCCGCCTCTGCCAGCGTCTTGACCCGCGCCACGTTGGAGGCAAAGCTGGTCGCCACCACCATGTTCGGGGCCTGTTCCACCAGCGACACGATCTCCGGCCCAAGCGTCGATTCCGACCGGCCCGGATGCTGCGAGAACACATTGGTGGAATCGCAGATCAGCGCGCGGACGCCCCCCGCCGAAATCGACCCCCAGAGTTCGGGATCGAAGGCCTCGCCGACCAGCGGCGCCGGGTCCAGCTTGAAATCGCCGGTATGGATCAGCCGCCCCTGCGGCGTGTCGATCACCAGCCCCGAGCTTTCGGGGATCGAATGCGAGATCGGCACGAAGCCGACGCGGAACGGCCCGGCCTGCACGGTTTCGGGCCAGGGCGAACAGGTGGTCACGGTTTCGGCGGAAAAGCCGTATTCGTCCAGCTTGCCCCGCGCGATGTTGGCGGTAAAGGCGCGGGCATAGACCGGCACGCCAAGGCTTTCCCAGCAATGGCCGATGGCGCCCACATGGTCCTCATGGGCATGGGTGATGAAGATCGCCTCCAGCCGGCTGCGGTTCTGCCGCAGCCATGTCAGATCGGCGAAGATCAGATCGACCCCCGGCGAGGTGTCCATATCCGGAAAGGCCACGCCCAGATCCACAAGGATCAGCCGTTCATTTCCAGGTTTGCCATAGCCATAGACATAGGCGTTCATGCCGATCTCGCCGGCGCCCCCTAGGGGAAGATAGATGATGCGCTCGCTGCTCATTGTCGGAAGTCCTTATGCGTATTGTACCTGTGAATGACGGTGAGACCATGCATGGTCAAATCCTCCCGCCAGTCGTCGAAGAGATCTTCAGCTTGCTGGAAAAGCGGCGCCAGCCCGCCGGTCGATATGATGCGCATGGGGCGATCGCGTTCAGCTTTGATGCGGGCGCAGATCTCGCGGACCAGCCCGACATAGCCCCAGAAAATGCCCGATTGCATGCAGGCCACCGTGTTGGTGCCCACCACACGCTGCGGTTTGGTGATGTCCACATGCGGCAGGGCGGCAGCCGCCTGATGTAGCGCCTCAAGGCTGAGATTCACGCCCGGGGCGATCACGCCGCCCTCATAGGCGCCATCCGCCGCCACCACGTCAAAGGTGGTCGCCGTGCCGAAATCCACCACGATCAGGTCGCCGCCATAAAGGTCGAACCCCGCCACGGTATTGACCAGCCGGTCGGGGCCCACATTGGTGCCCAGATCCACCCGCACATCCACGGGCAGTTCGCAGTCCGGCTTGCCCACCACCATGGCGCGGGTGTTGAAATAGCGGTCCGCCAGCACCCGCAGGTTGAACACCACGCGCGGCACGGTGGAGGACACGATCACATCGGTGATCTCGGCCTTGATGCCCAGAAAGTCCATCAGCGTCGACAGCCAAACGTAATACTGGTCCGCCGTGCGCTGGTGCTCGGTCGAGGTGCGCCACGTCGCCAGAAACCGCGTGCCGTCCCAGATCGAGAACACGGTGTTGGTATTGCCGCAGTCGATGGCCAGAAGCATGGCCGCCCTCCTCAGAAAAACACGTCCGCCGCGGCGATCGCCTGACGTCCACCCGCCGTGATTAGGACAAGATTGCCCGCATCGTCCACCGTCTCGAACGTGCCGGTCATCTCGACCTGCCCGGTGCGCGCGGTGATCACCTCGCCCAGACGGGCCGCGCGCGACAGCCATGCGGCGCGGATCGCGGCAAATCCCAGCGTGGCAAAGCGCGCTTCCTCTTCGGCATAGCAGCGCGCCAGCACGGTCAGGAACTCTTCGGGCGTGACCGCCACGTCGGTCTCTGACAGCAGGCTCACCGGGCGCAGCGCGCCGGGCTCCACCTCGCTGACCTCTGGCGCCGTGGCCAGATTGACGCCAATACCGATGGCGAGCCAGCCAGTGCCGCCCCGTGGCCCGAGATTCTCGAGCAGGATGCCCGCCACCTTGCCACCGTTGAGCAGCACGTCATTGGGCCATTTCAGCGCCAGCCCCTCCGCCCGTCCGGTGACGGCGCAGAACGCCCCGTGCAGCGCCAGAGCGGCCACGAAGCTGCGCAGCGCCACCACCTGCGGCGGCTCGCTGACCGGCAGCAGCAGCGTCGCGGCAAAATTCCCGGCAGGCATGGACCATGGCCGCCCGCGCCGCCCGCGCGCCGCCGACTGCCGCAGCGCAAGGATCCATTCGGACCCCGCGCCCTGCCCGGCCCGCCGCGCGGCTTCGGCATTGGTGCTGTCGGTCTCGGCCAGAACGCGCCGCCCGTATCCTTCAGGCCACATGCCGCTGCTCCTTCATCTTGCCCGGAAAACTCCCGCCGGAGGCCCGCAGTCCGCAGGACTGCCAAGAAAAAAAGCGACGCGCCAGAGGCGCGTCACCGTTTGCCAGACAGGCGGAGCCGGGATCAGTTGACAAGCGTGGCTGCCGCCGCGGCTGCAGCGCCTTCGATGCCGAAGAGGTTCACCACCCCCGCCACCATCACGAAGGCCGAAGCCGCCAGAAAGCCCCAGAGCACCGGCGAACCGCCCGCATCCAGCGCATCTTCGCGGTCTTCTCCGAAATACATCAGATAGACGATGCGCAGGTAGTAATAGGCGCCGATGGCCGATGCGACGGCAGAGGCCACGACCAGCCAGTACATGTCCGACGCGATCGCCGCCTGCCACACGCCGAGCTTGGCGAAGAAGCCCAGAAGCGGCGGCACACCGGCAAGGCTGAACAGCAGCACCAGCACCGCCAGCGCCCGGCCCGGCTCGCGTTTGGCATACATGCCCAGCGAGTCGACCTCGGTCACCGGCTGGCCGTCCTTCTGCATCGACAGGATGAAGGCGAAGGTGCCGACATTCATCGTCACATAGACGGCCATATAGACCAGCATCGCCTGCACCCCGGCCTGCGTGCCCGCCGCCAGCCCGATCAGCGCGTAACCCATATGGGCAATCGACGAATAGGCCATCAGCCGCTTGATGTTGCGCTGTCCGATGGCCGCGATGGAGCCAAGGAACATCGACAGCACCGCGATCAGCGCCACGACCTGGCTCCAGTCGGAGACGGCGGCGCCGAAGGCGTCATGCAGCAGCCGCGCGAAAAGGCCCATCGCCGCCATCTTGGGCGCGGTGGCGAAAAACGCGGTGACCGGGGTCGGCGCGCCCTGATAGACATCGGGCGTCCACATGTGGAACGGCACCGCCGACACCTTGAAGGCAAGGCCCGAGATCATCAGGACCAGACCGATCAGCAGGCCGATGGACAGCTGCCCGGTCCCCGCCGCCGCGATGATGCCCGAAAACAGCGTGGTTCCGGCAAAGCCATAGACCAGCGAGGCGCCGTAAAGCAGCAGGCCGGAGCTGAGCGCGCCCAGCACGAAATATTTCAGGCCCGCCTCGGTCGACATCTCGCTGTCGCGCCGCAGCGAGGCCACGACGTAAAGCGCCAGCGACTGCAGTTCCAGCCCCATATAGAGGGTCATCAGGTCTCCGGCAGAGACCATGACCATCATGCCGATCACCGACAGCACCACCAGCACCGGGTATTCGAAGCGCAGCAGGTTGTGCCGCTTCATGAAGGCCTCGCCCATGATCAGCACGCAGGCGGCGGCGATCAGGATGACCACCTTGGCGAAGCGCGAGAAGGCGTCGTCATTGAACATGCCGAAGAACCCGACACGGGTGCCGCTGCCGGTGGTGCCGATCCACAGCGCCATGATCAGCATGACTGCGGCGGTGGCCCAGACCAGCGGCGAGGCGAGTTTGTCCTTGCCCGTGTAGACCGCGCCGACCAGCGCCAGCATGGCATAGACCGCCAGCAGGATCTCCGGAAGGATGATGTTCAGATCAGCCGAGATCATGTCCCGCCCCCTCAGTGGTTCGATTGGGCCACGGTGGCGCCGCCAAGATCGGCAGCGGCCACGGCCGTTTCATGGTTGGAGACAAGCGCCTCGACCGACGGGCCGATGATGTCCAGCGCCGCTGCGGGGTAGACCCCCAGCCACAGCGTCATGACGATCAGCGGCGCGAAGATCCAGCGCTCGCGCGGGGTCATGTCCTGAATGGTCTTCAGGCTTTCCTTGATGAGGTCGCCCATGACCACGCGGCGATAGAGCCACAGCGCATAGCCCGCCGACAGGATCACGCCGCTGGTGGCGAACAGGCCCACCCAGGTGTTGACCTGGAAAATGCCCATCAGCGTCAGGAATTCGCCCACAAAGCCCGAGGTGCCGGGCAGGCCGACATTGGCCATGGTGAACAGCAGGAAGACCAGCGCATAGGCGGGCATCCGGTTCACCAGACCGCCATAGGCGTCGATGTCGCGGGTGTGCATCCGGTCATAGATCACGCCCACACACAGGAACAGCGCGCCCGAAACGAAGCCGTGGCTGACCATCTGGAAGATCGCACCGTCGATGCCCTGCTGGTTGGCAGCAAAGATGCCCATGGTGACAAAGCCCATATGCGCCACGGAGCTGTAGGCGATGAGCTTCTTCATGTCTTCCTGCACCAGCGCCACAAGGCTGGTATAGACGATGGCGATGGCCGACATCCAGTAGACCAGCGGTGCCATCACCTCGGACCCCACCGGGAACATCGGCAGAGAGAAGCGCAGGAAGCCGTAGCCGCCCATCTTCAGCAGGATCGCCGCCAGCACCACCGACCCTGCGGTCGGGGCCTGCACGTGGGCATCAGGCAGCCAGGTGTGGACCGGCCACATCGGCATCTTGACCGCGAAGCTGGCAAAGAAGGCAAGCCACAGCAGCGTCTGCATGCCACCGACGATATGCACGCCCAGCACCTCGAAATCGGCGAAGGCGAACTGATGGCTCAGCAGCGTGGGAATGTCGGTGGTGCCCGCATCGGCATACATCGCGACCATGGCCACCAGCATCAGCAGCGAACCAAGGAAGGTGTAGAGGAAGAACTTGAAGGACGCGTAGATGCGGTCCTTGCCACCCCAGATCCCGATGATCAGGAACATGGGGATCAGCCCTGCCTCGAAGAACAGGTAGAACAGCACCATGTCCAGCGCCATGAACACGCCAAGCATCAGCGTTTCCAGCAGCAGGAAGGCGATCATGTATTCCTTCACCCGCAGCTTCACGTCCCACGAGGCGAGGATGGTGAGCGGCATCATGAAGGTGGTGAGCATGACGAACAGCACCGAAATGCCGTCTACGCCCATCTTGTAGTTGAGCCCCATGATCCAGCGGCCCTGCTCGACCATCTGGAAGCCGGTATCGGCGGGATTGAACTGGAACAGGATGAAGAGCGAGATCACGAAGGTCGCGCCCGTGGCCACCAGCGCAAAGACCTTGGCGTTGCGGTCACCGGCTGCATCCCCCCCGCGCAGGAACAGCGCGAGGATCAGCGCGGCGAGCGCAGGCAGGAAGGTGACGATGGAAAGAAGGCTGGCCATTACTGCGCCCCTCCGAGGATCGACATCCAGGTGACCAGAACGGCAATGCCGATCACCATGGCGAAGGCATAGGTGAAGATGTAGCCGGACTGTGCACGGCCCGCGAGTTTGGTGAAGAAGGGGATGATCCCCATGGCGATCCCGTTGATCGACCCGTCAATGACCGACCCGTCGCCCCGTTTCCAGAGCAGACGCCCCAGCGCCTTGGCAGGCTGGACAAAGACGAAGTTGTAGATCTCGTCAAAGTACCACTTGTTGAGCAGGAACAGGTAAAGCGGGCGCTGGTTTTCGGCCAGCCGCTTCGGCAGCGCCGGGTTCACGATGTAGAACAGGTAAGCCACGGCGAGGCCGATCACCATGGCGATGAAGGGCGCAGCCTTGACCAGAGCCGGCGCGTGATGCGCGTCATCCATCACCGTGTTGTCGGGGGCCATGTAGATGGACCCAACCGGCCCCATGGCGGCGGCATGGGCTTCGCCCTCGCCCTCAGCAGCTGCGGCTTCGGCAGCGGCGGCGTCGCCTTCGGGAACCAGCGTGGCCGCCGGGGCTGCCTCGGCATGCGCGCCTTCGGAGGCTTCGGCGTGATGCGCGGGCATCCCGAAGAAGCGCGTCACCTTGTCATGATCGCCAAAGAACGAGCCATACCACAGCATCCCGGAGAACACGGCACCCAGCGACAGCACCCCCAGCGGGATCAGCATGACCATCGGGCTTTCATGCGCGTGTTCATGCGTGTGCTTGTCGCCGCGCGGACGCCCGAAGAAGGTCAGGAAGATCAGGCGCCACGAGTAGAACGAGGTGAAGAGCGCGGCGATGACCAGCATCCAGAAGGCATAACCGCCCCCGGTTCCGGCCCATGCGCTTTCGATCACCGCATCCTTGGACAGGAAACCCGCGAAGCCGATATGGGTCAGCGGGATGCCGACGCCGGTGATCGCCAGCGTGCCGATCATCATCGCCCAGAAGGTATAGGGGATTTTCTTCCGCAGCCCGCCATAATTCCGCATGTCCTGCTCGTGATGCATGGCATGGATGACCGAGCCTGCGCCAAGGAACAGCATCGCCTTGAAGAAGGCGTGCGTGAACAGGTGGAACATCGCCACGCTGTAGACGCCGACCCCTGCCGCCACGAACATGTAGCCAAGCTGCGAACAGGTGGAATAGGCGATGACGCGCTTGATGTCGGTCTGCACCAGACCCACCGTCGCCGCGAAGAAGGCGGTGGTCGCCCCAAGGAAGGTGATGAAGGCCGTGGCCTCGGGCGCGTATTCCATCAGCGGCGACATGCGGCAGACAAGGAACACGCCCGCCGTGACCATGGTCGCCGCGTGGATCAGCGCCGACACCGGGGTCGGGCCTTCCATCGCGTCGGGCAGCCATGTGTGCAGAAAGAGCTGCGCCGATTTGCCCATTGCGCCCACGAACAGCAGGAAGGCGATCAGGTTGGCCGCGTTCCAGTCGCGCCACAGGAAGGTCAGCTGCGTTTCCGCGATCTGCGGGACCTGCGCGAAGATGTCGTCGAACCGGATCGAATCCGTGAGGTAGTAAAGCGCGAAGATCCCCAGCAGGAAGCCGAAATCCCCCACCCGGTTGACCACAAAGGCCTTCATCGCGGCGGCATTGGCCGTGGGCTTGCGGTAGTAGAAGCCGATCAGCAGATAGGAGGCGACACCCACGCCTTCCCAGCCGAAGAACATCTGCAGCAGGTTGTCGGCGGTCACCAGCGCCAGCATGGCGAAGGTGAAGAAGGACAGATAGGCGAAGAAGCGCGGGCGGTAGCTTTCGCCATGCTTGAAGTTCTCGTCATGCGCCATGTAGCCGAAGCTGTAGAGGTGCACGAGCGCCGAGACGGTGGTGATCACGATCAGCATGATCGCGGTCAGCCGGTCGGAGCGGATCGCCCAGTCCGTGCTCAGCGTGCCCGATTCAATGAAGCGGAACAGCGGGATGCTTTCCGCCTCGCCCAGCGTGAAGAACACGATCCAGGAGAGAAAGCAGGCGAGGAACAGCAGCCCCGTGGACACCCATTGCGCGCCTTTCTCGCCGATGAATTTCCAGCCGAAGCCCGCGATCAGCGAACCCACGAGCGGGGCGAAGAGAATGATCGTCTCCATATGCCCTTAGCCTTTCATCACGTTGACGTCTTCCACGGCAATGGTGCCGCGGTTGCGGAAGAAGCAGACGAGGATCGCAAGCCCGATGGCCGCCTCCGCCGCGGCGACGGTCAGCACGAACAGCGTGAAGACCTGCCCCGCGAGATCGCCCAGAAAGGACGAGAACGCGACGAAGTTGATGTTGACCGACAGCAGGATGAGTTCGATCGACATCAAGAGGATGATCACGTTCTTCCGGTTCAGGAAGATCCCGAAGATGCCGATGACGAACAGCACCGCCGCCACCGTCAGGTAATGTTCAAGTCCGATCATTCTGTCCCTCCGGGTCTTTTCTTACCCGCCTAAATATCCGTTAGCGACCGAGACCGCCGTGATCACCCCCACGGCGATCGCGGTCCCGGTCCCGGCATTATCCTCAGAGCCCCTGCCCGGGCTTCACGTCGCGCAGCTCCAGCGCCTTTTTCGGGTCGCGCCACATCTGGGCCAGCACGTCCTGACGTTTCACCCCGACCCGGTGGCGCAGCGTCAGCACGATCGCACCGATCATGGCCACCAGCAGGATCAGGCCCGCCAGCTGGAACAGCAGGAAGTAACGGTCATAAAGCACCAGCCCCAGCGCCGCGGTGTTCTGCACATCCACCGGTGCGGGTGCGGAAAGCTGCGTCGACGCAAGTTCGGACGCCTGCCAGCCGCCGAAAGCCATGGCAAGCTGCATCAGCAGCACGATGCCGATCAGCAGCGCCAGCGGCATGTATTTCGCCATGCCCGCGCGCAGTTCGGCAAAATCCACGTCCAGCATCATGACGACGAACAGGAACAGCACCGCGACCGCGCCGACATAGACGATGATCAGCAGCATCGCCACAAACTCGGCCCCGAGCAGGACGAACAGCCCCGCCGAGCTGAGAAAGGCGAGGATGAGCCACAGCACCGAATGCACCGGGTTCCGGGCGATCACCGTGAACAGCCCGCCCGCAATGGCGCTGAGCGAAAAGAGGTAAAAGGCGAACACGGTCATGATGCGTCATCCTTGTTGTCTTCCATCACCGCGCGCGCAAGTTCCATGGCGCGGGTCATGGCGGGTAGGCCTGCGAACATCGACATATGCGCGATGGTCTCGGCGATCTCATCCTTGGTGGCGCCCGCCTCTATCAGGTGGCGCACCGTCATGCGCACGGCCGTGTCGGCCTGCGCGCCCTGCATGGTCAGCCCGGCCAGCGTCAGCAGCAGCCGGGTCTTGCTGTCCAGACCCTCCTTCGAAAGGCCACGACCGAACCAGAATTCCATAAAATCCTTGGGCATGGTCGGCCACAGCTTTTCGAATTCCTTCGGGTTGAAGGATTCAAGCGCGGGATTGAAGGCCTTCGCCATCTCCTGCGCCTGCGCCATCATCAGCTCGAAAGGGGTCCGGGGATCGGTCATCGATAGGGCGCGTCGAGTTCGAGGTTGCGCGCGATTTCCGATTCCCAGCGGTCGCCATTCGCAAGCAGCTTCTGCTTGTCGTAGAACAGCTCTTCGCGGGTTTCGGTGGTGAATTCGAAATTCGGCCCCTCGACGATGGCATCCACCGGGCAGGCTTCCTGACAGAAGCCGCAATAGATGCATTTCGTCATGTCGATGTCGTAACGTGTGGTCCGGCGCGAGCCGTCATCGCGCGGCTCGGCGTCGATGGTGATGGCCTGCGCCGGGCAGATCGCCTCGCAGAGCTTGCAGGCGATGCAGCGTTCTTCGCCGTTGGGATACCGGCGCAGCGCGTGTTCGCCGCGGAACCGCGGGCTAAGCGGTCCCTTCTCATGCGGATAGTTGAGCGTGGCCTTGGGTGCGAAGAAGTATTTCAGCCCGAGCTGGAAGCCCTTGATGAAATCCGCCAGCAGGAAATACTTTGCTGCCCGGCCGTAGTCGATACTTGCCATGGTTGCTTATGCTCCCGTGGTCCAGCGGGCGAAGATGCCCCAGAACCAGCCGAATTTTGCCGCGAAGGCCACGAACACCACCCAGACCAGGCTGAACGGAAGGAAGACCTTCCAGCCAAGCCGCATCAGCTGGTCGTAGCGGTAGCGGGGGGTGATCGCCTTCACCATCGCGAAGACGAAGAAGAAGAAGGCCATCTTGCCGACCATCCACAGCGCGCCGTCCGGCAGGCCCGGGATGGGCGAGAGCCAGCCACCGAAGAACAGCAGCGAGGTCAGCGCGCACATCAGGAAGATGGCGATGTATTCACCGGCCATGAACAGCAGGAAGGGCGTGGCGGAATATTCCACCTGATAGCCCGCCACCAGTTCTGATTCCGCTTCCGGCAGGTCGAAGGGCGGGCGGTTGGTTTCCGCCAGCGCCGAGATGAAGAACAGGAAGACCATCGGGAAATGCGGCAGCCAGTACCAGCCGAAGAAGCCGAAGCCGGTATCCTGCGCCCCCACGATATGGCCGAAATTCATCGACCCGGTGGAGATGATCACGCCGATGATGATGAGCCCGATCGACACCTCGTAAGAGATCATCTGCGCCGCAGAGCGCAGCGAGCCAAGGAACGGGTATTTGGAGTTGGACGCCCAGCCCCCCATGATCACGCCATACACTTCCAGCGAGGAAATGGCGAAGACGTAAAGGATGGCCACGTTGATATCCGCCAGCACCCAGCCGTCGGAGAACGGGATCACCGCCCATGCGATCATGGCCATGACGAAGGAAATCATCGGCGCCAGCAGGAAGACGGTCTTGTCAGACCCCGCCGGGATCACCACTTCCTTGACGACGTATTTCAGCGCGTCGGCCACGGATTGCAGGATGCCAAAGGCCCCCACCACGTTGGGTCCGCGGCGCATCTGCACGGCGGCCCAGATCTTGCGGTCGCCATAGACCAGAAACAACAGCGAGATCATCACGAAGGCCACGACCGCAAGCGATTGCGCGAGCACTATGATGAAGATGCCGAAGGGGGTTGCGAAGAAGTCTGCCATCAAGTGTCCCTCACACCATCGGTATTCCGTTCTCGGCGCAGGCTGCGGCGACGACTTCCGCGTCGATCGTCTTCAGCCCGCGGGGTAGCGCCGCCGAGATGGTGTAAACAGCATCTCCGCGCCAGAGGCCACCCTCTTCCGACACATTCGTCCGCAGATGACGCGCGAATCCGTAACCACGGATCAACGCATACTGCGCCGCAGCGCATTCTGCGTAATTTTCCAGATCGCCCGTGTCGCGCGCGCCACGCATCGACACAAGAAAGCTGACCAGATCGCCATCCAGCAGCCGCGTTTCCACCCCCTGATACTGCGGCGCAAACGGCGCCTCCGCCTGCGGGGAGCTTTCCTCGCAGGCGGACAGCGCGATCAGCGCGATCAGGGGACAGGCGCTGCGCCACATGGCTTACTCGGCAGCCAGCGGCGCGCTGCGGCGGGCCTTCGCATTGGCGGAAAGCTCTGCCATCAGCACCGAGGCGCGGGCGATGGGGTTGCTCAGCCAGAAGTCCTTGACCGCAGGGCGGAAGGCGGCATCGCCCAGCTTGTCCGTCTCCAGCGGCTGCCAGTCGTTTTCCGGCACCACGTCGATGGCGGCCAGATGCGGCACATCCGCCACCAGCTTCTGGCGTAGCTGCGCAAGGCTGTCCCAAGGCTGGGTCGCCCCGATCTCCGCCGAGAGCGCGCGCAGGATGGCCCAGTTTTCCTTGGCCTCCCCCGGCGCATAGCCCGCGCGCAGCGCCAGCTGCGGACGGCCTTCGGTGTTCACGAAGAGGCCGTTTTCCTCGGTATAGGCGGCCCCCGGCAGGATCACGTCGGCACGATGCGCGCCCCGGTCGCCATGGCTGCCCTGATAGATCACGAAGGCCCCGGGCGCGATGTCGATCTCGTCGGCGCCAAGGTTGTAGATCACGTCGGCGCCCTCGACCGCGGCGGCAAGCCCGCCTTCGGTCACGGCGCCCACATCCAGCGCCCCCACGCGCGAGGCGGCGGTGTGCAGCACCAGAACCCGGCCCGACAGCGCCATGCAGGCGGCCAGCACGGCGGCGCCATCGGCCTCGTTCAGCGCGCCCTGCCCCACGATGACAATTGCGCCCTCGCCCACCTTGGCCTTGGAGAGTGCCGCGCGGTCGGTGCCCAGATGGGTCGCGTCATAGGTCAGGTCCGCCATCTGCCCGACAAGGCTGACTTCGGCGCCATTGATCCACGCCTTGCGGATGCGCGCGTTCAGCACCGGCGCCTCGTCGCGCGGGTTGGTGCCGACCAGAATGATCTCGGAGGCGGTGTCGATGTCTTCGATCGTCACGTTGCCGACATAGGCGGAGCGGTTGCCCGCAGGCAGGCGCGCGCCATCGGTGCGGCATTCCACCGATCCGCCCTGCCCCTCGACCAGCGCCTTCAGCGCATAGGCGGCCTCGACCGGGGCCAGATCGCCGACCAGACCGGCCAGCTTCTTGGCGCCCTTGATCGCACCGGCGGCGGCGGCCAGCGCCTCGGGCCATGTGGCCGGGCGCAGCTTGCCGTCCACGCGGATATAGGGCCGGTCCAGCCGCTGCCGCCGCAGCCCGTCCCAGACAAAGCGCGTCTTGTCGGAAATCCATTCCTCGTTCACGCCATCATGGTTGCGCGGCAGAAAGCGCATGACTTCGCGGCCCTTGGTGTCCACCCGGATGTTCGACCCCAGCGCATCCATCACGTCGACGGATTCGGTCTTGGTCAGTTCCCACGGACGCGCAGTGAAGGCATAGGGCTTGCTGACCAGCGCGCCCACCGGGCACAGGTCGATGATGTTGCCCTGCAGGTTCGAATCCAGCGTCTGGTTGAGGTAGGAGGTGATCTCTGCATCCTCGCCACGCCCGGTCTGGCCCATCTGGGTGATCCCCGCCACCTCGGTGGTAAAGCGCACGCAGCGCGTGCAGGAGATGCAGCGCGTCATATGGGTTTCGACCAGCGGCCCGAGGTTCAGATCCTCGGTCGCGCGCTTGGGTTCGCGATAGCGCGAGAAATCAACGCCATAGGCCATGGCCTGATCCTGCAGGTCGCATTCGCCGCCCTGATCGCAGATCGGGCAGTCCAGCGGGTGGTTGATGAGCAGGAACTCCATCACCCCCTCGCGCGCCTTCTTGACCATGGGCGAATTGGTCTTGACCACCGGCGGCTGGCCTTCGGGCCCGGGCCGCAGGTCGCGCACCTGCATCGCGCAGGAGGCCGCAGGCTTGGGCGGCCCGCCCACCACCTCGACAAGGCACATGCGGCAGTTGCCGGCGATCGACAGCCGCTCGTGATAGCAGAACCGCGGCACCTCGATGCCCGCCTGCTCGCAGGCCTGGATCAGGGTCAGTGCCCCGTCCACTTCCACTTCCTTGCCGTCAATGATGATCTTACGCAGGTTGGTCATTGGCATCTTCCCATGACAGGTGTTGCACGCGACGCCCCCGCCGCCACCGCCGCAGAGGCGTCCGGGGCTTTGCGCGTCGCGTGCCGCATCAGTTTTCCCTCAGCAGCAGCCCGATCCGGCTGCCCCTGGCAATTTCCTCGCGCCCGACCCGGCAGTAGCCCTCGGCCACGCCCGGCGTCGCGCCGCGTGCCTGAAGCCATGCCTCGCCTTCGGCGCGCATTTTCCGTTTCTCGGATTTCGAGGTCACGTAGGACTCGATCTCCTTGTCGCTGTAGCCCAAGGCCCGCGCCTGCCCCTTCAGCCGGTTCAGATAGCTGAAGGCGCTGATCATCCGCGCGCTGATGCCGCTGCATTTGTTGCGGATCTCGTCGGCGATCCCCACGGCCAGCAGCCCGTCGTGAATCTCCGCCACCTCGCTCAGCGGCGGCCGGGTCTGGGCCTCCGTCGTGGCGGGCAGGCCCGCCGCACCCAGCATCGCGGCAAGGGCAATAGGGGTCCATCTGCGCATGTCATGTCTCCGGTTATGGATGAGCCCGCCCGCGCGCGCGCGGCAGGCCCTCCGCCGGAATGTGGGCACGGGGGCCATGGTCATGCAATAACCACCCCCGTAACCCGTTGAAATGCGCACAAACTCCGTCATCCGGCGCAGCGCCCCCGCAGGCTCAGCGTGCCATCGCTCGCCACCAGCTGTGCGGGCGGCGTGTCGGGGCCGACCTGCCACTGGATGTCGGAATTGCCGATATAGGTGATGCAGTAGCGCACGCCTTCGTATTCCGCCGCCAGCACCGCGCCTTCCAGCGCGGGCGTGGCATTGCGCACCGTGGCGACAAAGCTCGCCCGGTCCTCTTTCGAGGCCCGGACATCGGAGCGGAACTTCACCCCGTTGAACACCGGCGCGTCACGGCTGGCGCCGCAGGCGGTCAGCGTCAGACCCGCCAGCGCCGTCAGGCAGAGCAGAAAGGAGGGGCGGCGGCGCATGGTCATTCCGCCGCCATCGCGCCCATGCGCCCGGTCTTCTGCGCCTTGATCCGGTCCTCGATCTCTTCGCGGAAGTTGCGGATCAGGCCCTGGATCGGCCATGCCGCCGCATCGCCAAGCGCGCAGATCGTGTGGCCCTCGACCTGCTTGGTCACCTGGAACAGCATGTCGATTTCCTCGACCTCGGCCTCGCCGCGCACCAGACGGTCCATGACACGCATCATCCAGCCCGTGCCTTCGCGGCAGGGCGTGCACTGGCCGCAGCTTTCATGCTTGTAGAATTTCGACAGCCGCCAGATCGCCTTGATGATGTCGGTCTGCTTGTCCATCACGATCACCGCCGCCGTGCCAAGGCCGGAGCCCAGTTCGCCGCGCAGGTAATCGAAATCCATCACCGCGTCACGCATCTTTTCGCCGCGCACGCAGGGCACCGACGAGCCGCCCGGGATCACCGCCAGCAGGTTGTCCCAGCCGCCGCGGATGCCGCCGCAATGCGTCTCGATCAGCTCTTCAAAGCTGATCGACATCGCCTCTTCGACCACGCAGGGCCGGTTGACATGGCCCGAGATCGCAAACAGCTTGGTGCCCGCGTTGTTCTGGCGGCCAAAGCCCGCGAACCATGCGGCGCCCCGGCGCAGGATGGTCGGTGCCACCGCGATGGATTCCACGTTGTTCACCGTGGTCGGGCAGCCGTAAAGCCCCGCGCCCGCCGGGAATGGCGGCTTCATCCGCGGCATGCCCTTCTTGCCCTCAAGGCTTTCCAGAAGCGCTGTTTCCTCGCCGCAGATATAGGCGCCCGCACCGTGATGCAGGTAAAGGTCGAAATCCCAGCCCGATCCGGCAGCGTTCGGGCCAAGCAGACCCGCGTCATAGGCTTCGTCGATGGCGGCCTGCAGCGCTTCCTTCTCGCGGATATATTCGCCGCGGATATAGATGTAGCAGGCATGGGCCTGCATCGCGAAGCTGGCGATCAGGCAGCCTTCGATCAGCGTATGCGGATCGTGGCGCATGATCTCCCGGTCCTTGCAGGTGCCCGGCTCGGATTCATCCGCATTGACCACCAGATAGGACGGGCGGCCATCGGATTCCTTCGGCATGAAGGACCATTTGAGCCCGGTGGGAAAGCCCGCGCCACCGCGTCCGCGCAGCCCCGAGGCCTTCATCTCGTTGATGATCCAGTCCCGGCCCTTGGCGAGCAGCCCGGCGGTGCCATCCCAATGGCCGCGCTTCCGTGCCCCCGCGAGCGAGCGGTCGTGCATGCCGTAGAGATTGGTGAAAATCCGATCTTCGTCCTTCAGCATCTCTTCAGTCCTTGTCCTTCTGACGCGCCCGCCAGAGCCCGTAAATCATCCAGATCGCCGTCCCGAACCCGGCCAGTGCCGCCAGGTCGAAGAAAGCCCTCGTGCGCTGGGGCCATCCCAGCAGCTCGCCCGCAGCCGTGGCGGCGATCCAGGCCAGGCCGGTTCCGGCAATCACAAGCGCGATGACGCGCCCCTGCCGGTTGTGCTTGTCCTGCCCGTTCATGCCCGGTCCGGCCTCTTGTTGCGGCGCGCCAAGGGCGCGACCTGTCGTTTTCCTGCAGCGCTCAGCGCCTGCCCACAACCCGGGGGCACGACGCCGCTCCGGCAGACCCCTCGCGGCGCGACCATAACAGATCGCCCCGCCAGCGTCCCGCCCTCACGCCTCGGCGTTGCCGTTCTCGCCCGTCTCACCCGAAGCCAGAGCCTTGGCCTGCGGGATCCATTCATCGCGCGAGGCGCGGCCCTTGAAGCCCGGCAGGTTCTCGTCGACCCATGCCAGTTCCGCCTCGCTCCAGCCCGCGATCTGGTCGAAATGGAAAAAGCCCATCTCGTTGAGCATCACCTCAAGCTTCGGCCCAACGCCCTTGATCCGCTTCAGGTCATCGGCCCCACCTTCGCGCGGCGCGTCGAGCGTGGCAGGCTTCTGCCCCGCCTCCGCCGCGTCCTGCGACGGTTCGGTGGAGGGCGCATCGGTGGTCACGCGCGCATCATCGGTCACCGGCGCCTCGCGCTTGTCGATGCCCGTTGCATCGGCGCTGGCGCCCGCGGACAGCTGCGGTTCATGCACATCGGGCGCGTCGGTATCGCCCACCTCGTGCGAGCGGTCATGCCACGGCGTGCGCAGCGGCACTTCGGTGCCATCGATGCGCTTCAGCGTGTCGCCGATGTCATGGGCAAGCTGCACCGAAGCGTTGCGGGGCTCGCGACCCTCTTCATGCGCCACCAGCGAGGTCAGCCCGCCGAGCGGTTCCGAGGCATAGCGGCCATTCTGCGGACCCGGCAGCGGCACCTTGCCTGCCGCCATCTCGTCGATCATCTCGGCCAGCCGCGCGGCGGTCAGATCCTCGTAATAATCCTTGCCGATCTGGGCCATGGGCGCGTTGGCGCAGGACCCGAGGCATTCCACCTCTTCCCACGAAAACCGGCCATCCTCGGAGAGCATATGCGCCTTGGGCGCGATCTTTTCCTTGCAGACGCCAATCAGATCCTCGGCGCCGCAGATCATGCAGGACAGGGTGCCGCAGACCTGAATATGCGCAACGCTGCCAACGGGTTGCAGCTGGAACATGAAGTAGAACGTGGCCACTTCCAGCGCGCGGATATAGGCCATGCCCAGCATCTGGGCCACGGCCTCGATCGCGGGCCGGGTCAGCCAGCCTTCCTGTTCCTGAGCCCGCCACAGCAGCGGAATGATCGCGCTGGCCTGCCGTCCCTCGGGATACTTGGTGATCTGCGCCTCCGCCCAGGCCAGGTTGGCGGGCGTGAAGGCGAAGCTGGCGGGCTGTTCGGGATGAAGACGTCGCAGCATGTCAAACGGACCTTCGGTTCCTGTCTGGGGCCGGGCCCTGCGGGGCCGCGGCGTTCGGACGGGGGCTTGGCACCCCGCCGCTCTGTAACTTACCCGGCAGCGGGCGCCGGGGAGGACGGGACGGGGGCGCAGGCGCCGGTGATCAGGCGCACGCCGCCGCTGTCAAGCCGCACGGCCTCTTCGGAGGCGACCTTGTAGGCCGCAATCTCCTGCACCAGAGCGCGTGTCTGGCCGGTCTGCAATTCCACCGGCAGGTAATCGGATTCGGTCTCGAGGCTGCAGCCGACGGAGGCCACCGCCTGATCCCAGGCGGCCAGATCCTCAGGTTCGGTGCCTTCGGGGGGCATTGCGCATCCGGCCAGCAGGGCAGCGGCAAGGCAGAGCATCGGAGTGTAATTCACCATCATCTTCCCCTGCCCGCCTCAGCGGTCCACTTCGCCGAACACGATGTCCAGCGAGCCCAGAATTGCGGCCACGTCGGCCAGCTGGTGACCCCGGCACAGATAATCCATCGCCTGCAGATGCAGGAAGCCCGGCGCCCGCAGCTTTGCCCGATACGGCTTGTTGGTGCCATCCGCCACCAGATAGACGCCAAATTCGCCCTTGGGCGCCTCGACCGCGGCGTAAATCTCGCCCTCGGGGACGCGGAAGCCTTCGGTATAAAGCTTGAAGTGGTGGATGAGCGCCTCCATCGAGGTCTTCATCTCCGACCGCTTCGGCGGCGTGACCTTGCCCCGGGCCAGCACGTCGCCCTGATTTTCCGGCATTTTCAGCATGGCGCAGGCCTGCCGCATGATCTTCACGCTTTCGCGCATTTCCGCCATGCGGACCAGATAGCGGTCGTAGCAGTCGCCATTCTTGCCGACGGGGATCTGGAAATCGAACTCGTCATAACATTCATAGGGCTGGGCGCGCCGCAGATCCCAGGCAAAGCCAGAGCCGCGCACCATCACGCCCGAAAAGCCATAGTCCTGAATGTCGTCTTCGGTGACGACGCCGATATCGGCATTGCGCTGCTTGAAGATGCGGTTCTCGGTCAGCAGGTCATCGATGTCCTGCAGCACGGCCGGAAAGGCCTGCGCCCAGGCATCGATATCGTCGATCAGGGCGGGCGGCAGATCCTGATGCACGCCGCCGGGACGGAAATAGGCCGCGTGCAGGCGCGCCCCCGAGGCACGCTCGTAGAAGATCATCAGCTTCTCGCGTTCCTCGAAGCCCCAGAGCGGCGGCGTCAGCGCCCCCACATCCATGGCCTGCGTCGTCACGTTCAGCAGATGGTTCAGGATGCGCCCGATCTCGCAATAGAGCACGCGGATGATCGAGGCCCGTCGCGGCACCTCGACCTGACACAGCCGCTCGATCGCCAGACACCAGGCATGTTCCTGATTCATCGTGCCGACATAATCGAGCCGGTCGAAATAGGGCAGGTTCTGCAGATAGGTGCGGCTTTCCATCAGCTTTTCGGTGCCGCGGTGCAGCAGCCCGATATGCGGATCGCAGCGCTCGACGATCTCCCCGTCAAGCTCGAGTACCAGCCGCAGCACGCCATGCGCCGCCGGGTGCTGGGGCCCGAAGTTGATGTTGAAATTGCGGATTTTCTGCTCGCCGGTCAGGGCGTCATCAAAACCTTTGGAGCCGTCCATCATTCTGCCCCTTCTCTCACTGTTCGAGTGCCGAGAATTTCCGTCCGGAAATTCTCGATACGGGCCCCCTGCGCCGCGAGATTTTTCGCACGAAAAATCTCGCTCATTCCGGAACGGGTCATTTTGCATCCGCCTTTTCGTCGCCGGGCAGCACGTATTGCGCCCCTTCCCACGGGGACATGAAGTCGAACTGGCGGTATTCCTGCACGAGGCTCACCGGTTCATAGACGACGCGCTTCTGTTCTTCGTCATAGCGCACTTCGACATAGCCGGTGGTCGGAAAATCCTTGCGCAGCGGATGGCCGCGAAAGCCGTAATCCGTAAGGATGCGGCGCAGGTCGGGATGGCCGGAGAACAGGATGCCGAACATGTCGAACACCTCCCGCTCGAACCAGTTGGCCGAGGGGTGAAGCCCCGTGATCGACGGCACCATGTCCTGCTCCCGCACGGCGATGCGCAGGCGGATGCGGTGGTTCTGGTACATCGACAGGAAGTGATAGACCACGTCGAACCGCTTCGGACGCGCCGGGTAATCCACCGCGGTGATGTCCACCAGCGAGGTGAAGCGGCAGGTGGCGTCGGTCTTCAGGAACTCGACCAAGCCTGCGATATTTGCAGGCGCCACGTCGATGTTCAGCTCGCCATGCGTCACGTCCCAGCCGATCACGCAGTCGGGGCGCTTCTGTTCGATATGGCCGCCCAGTTCCTTGAGTGCTTGCGTCATTGCTTTCTCTCCGGCCTCTGGCTCAGCGCACGATCGTGCCGGTGCGGCGGATTTTCTTCTGCAGCGCCATCAGGCCATACATCAGCGCTTCTGCGGTCGGCGGGCAGCCCGGCACATAGACATCCACCGGCACGATGCGGTCACAGCCGCGCACCACCGAATAGCTGTAGTGGTAATAGCCGCCGCCATTGGCGCAGGATCCCATGGAAATGACGTAGCGCGGCTCCGGCATCTGGTCATAGACCTTGCGCAGCGCCGGGGCCATCTTGTTGGTCAGGGTGCCCGCGACGATCATCAGGTCGGACTGGCGCGGACTGGCGCGCGGTGCGGTGCCGAAACGCTCCAGATCGTAGCGCGGCATCGAGGCCTGCATCATCTCGACCGCGCAGCAGGCCAGACCAAAGGTCATCCAGTGCAGCGAGCCGGTGCGCGCCCAGTTGATGACATCATCCACCGTCGTCAGCAGAAAGCCCTTGTCGGACAGTTCGCGGTTCAGCGCCTGCGTGGCCACCTCCCGGTCGCCGCCCGCCGTGGTGTGCCCGTAGGGGGCCAGCGCCGAAGGGCCGCTCTTCAGCCGCGGCGCCTGATGGCCCTCGCCCTGAACCGGGGTCACCAGCGGGTCCTTGTCGGTCACTCCCATTCCAGCGCCCCTTTCTTCCATTCATAGGCAAAGCCGATGGTCAGCACGCCAAGGAACACCATCATCGACCAGAAGCCCGCCATGCTCACATCCTTGAACGCCACGGCCCAAGGGAACAGGAAGGCAATCTCCAGATCGAAGATGATGAACAGGATCGACACCAGATAGAAGCGCACGTCGAACTTCATGCGTGCGTCATCAAAGGCGTTGAACCCGCACTCATAGGCCGAGACTTTTTCCGGATCCGGATTGCGCACCGCCAGCACGACGGCCGCAAGGATCAGCACGAGACCGAGCCCGATGGCAACGGCAAGAAAAACGAGGATGGGAAGATATTCCCGCAGCATCTCGTCCACTGTGTGGCTCCTTTGCGAGGCGCGCCGCTGATCGGCGCGGAGACCATGGCGTTGTAGCCTTGCTCCCGTCACTTATCGCCGCGGCGTGTCGGGGTCAACATGGGCGAGATATATTCACAGATGGTTAAAACACTTGCTCCGCAAGGAGATAGGCCGAGCGGGCCCGGCGCCTGCCTGATCTTTCGGCACTTTTTTCGGCGGCAGTTGCGCAGGAGACAGGCGAAGCCCGAGACTCAGGGCGAGTTTGCCTCCTCAGCGGCTCCCGAGGGAGAGCAGACAAGTGGGCCAAAGGGCGCGGGTTTGACCCGCGGCCTGCAGCGCCCGTGCCCGCCCCGTCAGGGGCTGCCCTGCCATATCATCCGGGCCGGGCACGGCAGCCGCACGGCGGGCCAAGATGGGCCGTGCTCCCGCCAGCCCCCACCGGTCCATGCGACGACGGCGAAGAAAGCGTTTAATCTCCAGAGGCTTGAACACTTATCGGCGCGGTCAGCCGGGCTCGCCGCCCTCCTGCCATGGCGGCGGGCGGCGGTCGAAAAACGCGGCGACACCCTGCTGCGCCTCTTCCGTCTCCCAGCGGTCGGCCAGCGCCTCCACCGCCAGATCGACCTGCGCCTCGGTGACGCGCCCGGTCAGATCCGCCAGCAGCGCCTTGGCGGCGCGCACCGCCCCCGGCGCACAGGCGAGATAGGGGGTGATCTCCGCCTCCACCGCCGCATCCAGCCGTTCTGGCGGCACGGCACGCGCCAGAAGGCCAAGCCGCACCGCCTCCTCCGCGTCGAAAAGCCGCGCGTTCATGAACACCTCCCGCGCCCGCGCCGCCCCCATCCGCGCCAGCACATAGGGGCCGATATTGGCGGGCAGCAGGCCAAGCCGGGTCTCGGTGAACCCGAACCGCGCGCCCGCCACGCCAACCGCCACGTCGCAGACCGAGATCAGCCCCAGCCCGCCGCCGAAGGCATTGCCCTGCACCCGCCCGACCAGCGGCTGCGGCAGGGCCGCCAGCGCGCCAAGCGCCGTGGCGATGCGCCGGGATTCCCGGTGGCGCGCGGCGGGATCCATGCCGAACTGCGCGCGCATCCACGCCAGATCGCCCCCCGCGCAGAAACTTGCGCCCTCGGCCTGCAGCACCACCACACGCGCCGCCTCGTCCTTCGCCAAGTCGCGCGCCGCCGCCTCCAGCTCGGTCAGCATCTCGGGCGACAGCGCGTTGTGCTTGTCCCCCCGCGCCAGCACCAGCCGGGCCACGCCGCGCGGCTCCGTCTCTATCCGCACCAGATCCGTCATGTCGCCTCCCTGCGCAGGCGCAGCGCCCGCGCCATGTCCGCCGCCTCCGCCAGCACGGCGGCATCAAGCCGCGTCGCATAGCCCAGATCGGCCAGCCGCGCCGCCAGCGCCTCGGTCGCGAGATTGCCCGCAGCCCCCGGCGCATAGGGACAGCCCCCCAGACCACCCGCCGCCGCGTCGAAGACGCGCAGCCCAAGATCCAGCGCCACCTCGACATTGGCCAGCGCCTGCCCGGCGGTGTCGTGAAAATGCCCCGCCAGCCGGTCTGCGGGCAGGCCCTGCAGCACCGCCTCCAGCATGGCCGCCACCGCCTCGGGCCGCGCCCGGCCAATCGTGTCGGCCAGCGAAATCTCGTAGCAGCCCAGATCCGCCAGCGCGTCCGCAACCCGTGCCGCCGCTGCGGGTGCGACCGGGCCCTCGAACGGGCACTCCACCGCGCAGGAGACATAGCCGCGCAGCGGCAGCCCCGCCTCGTGCGCGGCCTTCGCCACGGGAGCGAACCGTTCAAGGCTTTCGGCAATGCTGGCATTGATATTGGCGCGCGAGAACCCTTCGGAGGCGGAGGCGAAGATCGCCACCTCATCCGCGCCCGCTGCCCGCGCCGCCTCCAGCCCGCGCAGGTTGGGGGTCAGCGCGGCATAGGACACGCCCGGCGCGCGGGCGATCCCCGCCAGCACCTGATCGCTGTCGGCCATCTGCGGCACCCAGCGCGGGCTGACGAAGCTGGCGCATTCGATGCGGCGAAAGCCCGCGCGGCTCAGACAGTCGACCAGCGCCAGCTTTGCCGCCAGCGGGATCACCTGCGGTTCGTTCTGCAGCCCGTCGCGGGGGCCAACCTCGAAGATCTCGACAGGGCGGGTCATGCCGGATCCTCCCATGCCGCATAGAACTCCTGCGGGTAAAGCCGGTCCCCGGCCCCCGGCAGCGCGCGGACAAAGGCGGGGCGCGCGCTCAGCCGGTCCATCCATGCGCCCAGATGCGGCAGCCCGTCGAGCCGCCGGAAATGCCGCGCCATATAGACCGCCTGCCCCACCGCCACATCGGCTGCGGAAAACCCCGAGCGCAGCAGATGATCGCCGCTCTGCGCCAGCCGCGCCTCGATCGCGTCGTAACATTTGCCGACCCGTGCCGCCTCCAGCCGCATCACGATGGGCGAGCGCATGGCATCCTCGCGCAGGATGACATGCTGCTGGGTCAGGGCGGCGCTGTGCTGGCTCAGGGTTTCGGCAAAATGCAGCCAGATCAGGAAATCCGCCCGTTCGGGCTGCCCGGGCATCGGCGCCAGCCCCGCCTCGGGGTGGCGTTCGCAGAGATATTCCAGAATGGCGCCGGATTCGAACAGCACCCGCCCGTCGATCAGCAGCGCCGGCACCCGCCCCGCCGGAGAGCGCGCCAGATAGTCAGCGCGGCGCAGGCTGCGGTCCATGGCTTCGGTCACCACCTCCACCTCCAGCCCCAGTTCGTGCAGCAGCCAGAGCACCCGCATCGACCGGGACTGCGGCGCGTGATGCAGCGTGATCATGTCTCCTCCTCCTCCAGCCGGATCAGGGCGGCACCCGCCTCGACCTGCGCGCCTGCCTCGACCAGCACCTCCGCCACCTGCCCGTCGCGCGCGGCGCAAAGCGTATGCTCCATCTTCATCGCCTCCAGCAGCGCCAGCCGGTCGCCCGCCGCCACGCGTCGCCCCGGCTTGGCAAAGACCGCGACCACCCGGCCCGGCATCGGCGCCACGACCAGCGCCGAGCCCGCCCCCTGCGCCGCGGCACGGACCAGCGGATCGACCCGCGCCACCGCCACCGCCTGCCCGGCAAAGACCGTCACGCGATCCGCCTCCAGATGCTGCGGGGCGGCGGGCTGGCCGTCAAAACGCCAGTGGCCTGCGCTGCGTTCGGCCTGAACCTCGGCCTCGGGCAGGATCACCGTCACATGGTCTGGCCCCAGAACGCGCAGCCGAAGCGGCAGCTCGTCCGGTCCCACCCTCAGCACCAGCGCCTGTTCCAGCGGCGCCCAAAGCGTAAAGCCGCGCTGCGGCCCGCCCGGCCTGTCGAGCCCGGTCAGCGCCAGCGCCGCCTGCGCCAGCACCTGCGGCGCAGGTTCGGGCAGGGTCACAAGCTGCGCCAGATCCCGCGCGATCAGCCCGGTATCGACCTGCCCCGCCGCAAAGCCGTCATGCGAGGCCAGCGCCGCAAGAAACCCCAGATTGGTGACCGTGCCCGCCACCTGCGTCTGCCGCAGCGCCGAAACCAGCCGCAGCCGCGCGATGTCGCGGGTGGGGCCATGCACGATCAGCTTGGCGATCATCGGGTCGTAGTGGGGCGAGATCACATCCCCCGACCGCACGCCGCTATCGGCGCGCACGCCATCAGGAAAGGCCAGATGCCCGATCCGCCCGGTGGCGGGCAGAAAACCTGCAGGCACGTCCTCGGCGTAAAGCCGCGCCTCGAAGGCATGGCCGGTCAGCCGCAGATCGGCCTGCGCGCAGGGCAAAGGTTCGTCCGCCGCGACCCGCAGCTGCCATTCCACCAGATCGATGCCGGTCACCAGTTCGGTAACGGGATGTTCCACCTGCAGCCGCGTGTTCATTTCCATGAACCAGAACCGGTCGGGGCGCAGCCCGTCCGATCCGTCGACGATGAATTCCACCGTGCCCGCGCCGCTATAGCCGATGGCCTCGGCGGCGCGCACCGCCGCCTGCCCCATGGCGGCGCGCATCTCGGCGGTCATGCCGGGGGCGGGTGCTTCTTCGATCACCTTCTGGTGGCGGCGCTGCAGCGAACAGTCCCGCTCGAACAGATGCAGCGCGCGGCTGCCATCGCCAAAGACCTGCACCTCGATATGGCGGGGGCTTGCCACGAATTTCTCGATCAGCACCGCGTCATTGCCGAAGGCGCCGCGTGCCTCGGCCCGCGCGCCTTCCAGCGCCGTGGCGAAATCCGCCGCCCGCGCCACCTGCCGCATGCCCTTGCCGCCACCACCCGCCACCGCCTTGATCAGCACCGGATAGCCAAGCGCCTCTGCCTGTGCTGCAAGAAATGCGGGATCCTGTTCGGGGCCGTGATAGCCCGGCACCACCGGCACGCCCGCCTCGGCCATCAGCCGCTTGGCCGCATCCTTCAGCCCCATGGCGCGGATCGCCGGAGCCGAAGGTCCGACAAAGACTAGCCCCGCTGCCGTCACCGCCTCCACAAACTCGGGGTTCTCGGACAAAAAGCCATAGCCGGGATGGATCGCCTGCGCGCCCGTGGCCTGCGCCGCCGCGATGATGCGGTCCCCGCGCAGATAGCTGTCAGCGGGGGAGGCGCCGCCGATCGGCACCGCGACATCGGCGAGCGCGACATGCGCCGCCCCGGCATCCGCCTCTGAATAGACCGCGACCACCCGGCAGCCCAAGGCGCGGGCGGTGCGCGCGATGCGGCAGGCGATCTCGCCGCGGTTGGCGATCAGCAGCGTGTGGAACATGGCTCCCCCCGTCCATGGCGCAGGCGCGAAAACCCGGTCATCGCCGCCCCCCGGCGTAATCCTCGACGACGCGGAACCGTTCGCACATGATCTTCATGTCCTCGGACCAGCCGCCATTGCGTTCGAAATAGGCGCGATACTCCTGCTGCCACTGCGCAAGATCGCGGAATTCCCCCTGCGCCGCCACCAGATCCGCGTCCATCTCGGACCAGCGCCGGGTCTCGACCGACACCGTCTCGATCATCACCGCCGGGCGCCCGTCCCATTCCAAGGCGACATCGCGGCGCCCCACCTCGGGCCATGCGTCGCCGCCGGGGCCGTAATGCCGCGCCGCCTCGCAGGTCGCGGTCTTGGTCCCGGCGCGCACCAGCGCGAGGATCCGGTCGCACAGCGCCTTGCTGTCGCCAAAGCGGAAGGTCTCCGCCTCTGGGTTCGCGTCGATGATCTGCTGCAGGCTCGGCATGGCTCTGGCTCCTGTTGGGTTATGCGGCATCCGCAGAGGGTCACATGCGGAACACGCCAAAGCGTGTCTCCGCCACCGGGGCATTCAGCGCGGCGCGCAGCGACAGGGCCAGCACGTCGCGCGATCTGCGCGGGTCGATGACACCGTCATCCCACAGCCGCGCGCTGGCATAAAGCGGATGCGACTGGGTTTCGAACATCTCGATGGTGGGGCGTTTGAAGGCCTCTTCCTCCTCCGCGCTCCATGCGCCGCCCGCCCGTTCGATACCCTCGCGCCGCACCTGCGCCAGCACCCCCGCCGCCTGTTCGCCGCCCATCACCCCGATCCGGGCATTGGGCCAGCTCCACAGGAAGCGCGGGCCATAGGCGCGGCCCGCCATGCCGTAATTGCCCGCGCCGAAACTGCCGCCCACGAGCAGCGTGATCTTGGGCACCTCGGTGGTCGCCACCGCCGTCACCATCTTGGCGCCATGGCGGGCGATGCCGTCGTTTTCATATTTGCGGCCCACCATGAAGCCGGTGATGTTCTGCAGGAACACCAAGGGGATGCGCCGCTGCGCGCACAGCTCGATGAAATGCGCGCCCTTCTGCGCGGCCTCCGAAAACAGCACGCCGTTATTGGCGACGATCCCCAGCGGCAGGCCTTCGACATGGGCAAAGCCCGTCACCAGCGTGTCGCCGAACCGCGCCTTGAACTCGTCAAACCGCGAGCCGTCCACCAGCCGCGCGATCACCTCGCGGATGTCATAAGGCGTGCGCAGCCCGGCGGGCACCACGCCCAGAATCTCCTCCGGATCATAGGCGGGCGGCTCGGGCGGCTGCATCGCCCCCAAGGCCGGAGCCACAAGGTTCAGCCCCGCCACCGCGCGCCGCGCCAGCGCCAGCGCATGGGCATCATCCTCGGCCAGATAATCCGCCACCCCCGACAGCCTCGTGTGGACGTCGCCGCCGCCCAGATCCTCTGCCGTCACCACCTCGCCTGTCGCGGCCCGCACCAGCGGCGGACCGGCCAGAAAGATCGTGCCCTGCTCTTTCACGATGATCGCCACATCGGACATGGCGGGCACATAGGCGCCGCCTGCGGTGCAGCTGCCCATGACCACGGCAATCTGCGCGATGTTCTGCGCGCTCATCCGTGCCTGATTGTAGAAGATGCGCCCGAAATGATCGCGGTCGGGAAAGACCTCGTCCTGATTGGGCAGGTTGGCGCCGCCGCTGTCGACCAGATAGACGCAGGGCAGACGGTTCTGTTCGGCGATCTCCTGCGCGCGCAGGTGCTTTTTCACCGTCATCGGGTAATAGGTGCCGCCCTTCACCGTCGCGTCATTGGCCAGCACCATGACCTGATGCCCCATGACCTGCCCGATGCCCGCGATCAGCCCCGCGCCGGGGGCAGCGCCGTCATAAAGCCCATGCGCCGCCACTGCGCCGATTTCCAGAAAGGCCGAGCCCGGATCCAGCAGCCCCGCCACCCGGTCGCGCGGCAGCATCTTGCCCCGCGCCACATGGCGGGCGCGCGCCGTCTCTCCGCCACCTGCCGCCGCCCGGTCCGCCGCCGCGCGGATCTCGGCCAGCGCTGCCAGATGCGCCTCCCGGTTGGCGCGGAAGCTCTCCGATCCGGTCACCACCTGCGATTGCAGTTTCATGCGCGCCCTCCCTGTCGTGATGACCACCGCGTCATGTGCGCGGCCTTGGCCGGATCTGCTGCCGGGCCAGCAGCCCGCCGCGGCGATCAATGTCATAGACGGCACCCCCCGCCGCCCCCTCGCAGCGCAGCACGATCCAGACCGGACCCTGCCCCGGACGCCCGCTGCAATCGGTGCGCGCGCCACCCTCCTGCACATGGCGCGCCACATAAGGCGCCATGGCGTCGCTTTCGCTAAGCTGCGCCGCGTGCTGGCCCGCGCGCAGCCCGGCCAGCAGCAGCAGCGCCAGCAGCACGGCCAGCGGCAGCAGCATAAAGGCGCGGGGGCCAAAGGTGCGACGCAGACTAACCATATGATAAATCTACAACAGTCTTCCGAATGCCGGTCGGCGCTTGACCCAGATCAACCCGCGCGCGGCGCAGAGGCGCGACATGATCCCACGCGCGATCTGGATAAGGACCAAGACAAAAATGAACAGGATCACGACCCTTTGCGCCGCGGCGCTGCTTGCCACTTCGGCCTCCGGTGCCATGGCGCAGTCGCAGGGTGACTGGACGCTGGGCCTCGGGCTTGGCACGGTGTCGCCCAAGGAGGACAACGGCACCGTCGCGGGCGCCAAGCTGGAGATCGACAAGAACACTCAGGTCACGCTGACCTTCGAATATTTCATCGCCGACAATCTGGGCATCGAGGTGCTGGCGGCCACGCCCTTTACCCATGATCTGGATCTGGGCGGCGCCGATATCGGCGAGGTCAAGCACCTGCCGCCCACCGTGTCGATCAATTACCATTTCCAGACCAAGACCGCGTTCACGCCCTTTGCCGGGATCGGGGTCAACTACACCACGGCGCTGGACGTCGACTCGCCGCTCGGAGATCTGGAGCTTGACGACTCCTGGGGTGCGGCGCTGCATCTGGGGGTGGATTACGCGATCAGCGACCGCGGCGCGCTGCGCGCCGATCTGCGCTGGATGGACATCGACATGGACGCCGAACTGAACGGCACCGATATCGGCACCGCCGAGGTCGATCCGATGGTGTTCGGCATCTCTTACATCATGAAGTTCTGAGGCCAGAAGGTCTGGCACCAGAGCGGGGGCGGGGCGGCATCGCCCTGCCCCAAATCTGTCGCGCAGCGCCCCCGCCATGGCTCAGCCCATCGCCGCGGTCAGTTCGCGCCCGATCAGCATCCGCCGGATCTCCGAAGTGCCCGCGCCGATCTCCGTCAGCTTGGCATCGCGGAACAGCCGCGCCACCGGGGCATCGGCCAGAAACCCCGCGCCGCCCATGGCCTGCACCGCCTGATGCGCCTGCACCATCGCCTGTTCGCTGGCATAAAGACAGCAGGCCGCCGCATCCTGCCGGGTGACATCGCCCCGGTCGCAGGCGCGGGCCACCTCATAGACATAGGCCCGGGCGGAATTGAGCGCCGTATACATATCCGCGATCTTGCCCTGCATCAGTTGAAAGCTGCCGATCGGCTGGCCGAACTGCCGCCGCTCCACCATATAGGGCATGATTTCGTCCAGACAGGCCGCCATGATGCCGGTGCCGATGCCCGCCAGCACCACCCGTTCGTAATCCAGCCCCGACATCAGCACGCGCACGCCGCGCCCCTCTTCGCCCAGCACGTTGTCGAACGGCACCTCGACATCCTCGAACACCAGTTCGGCGGTGTTGGAGCCGCGCATCCCCAGCTTGTCGAAATGGCGCGAGGTGCTGAACCCCGTCATGGTCTTTTCCACCAGAAAGGCGGTGATGCCCCGGCTGCCCGCCTCCGGATCGGTCTTGGCATAGACCACCAGCGTATCGGCATCGGGGCCGTTGGTGATCCAGTATTTGCTGCCGTTCAGCACATAGCGGTCGTTCTTCTTCTCCGCCCGCAGCGTCATGCTGACCACATCGGATCCCGCGCCCGCCTCGGACATGGCCAGCGCCCCCACCTGCCGCCCGCTGACCAGCCCGGGCAGGTAGCGCTGTTTCTGCGCCTCGGTGCCGTTGAGCTTGATCTGGTTCACGCAGAGGTTGGAATGCGCGCCGTAGCTGAGCGAGACCGAGGCAGAGGCGCGCGCGATCTCCTCCACCGCCACGACATGCGCCAGATAGCCCATGCCCGCGCCGCCATAGGCTTCGGGCACGGTGATGCCCAGCAGGCCGAGATCGCCCATTTCGGGCCAGAGGTCCGCAGGAAAGACGTTGTCGCGGTCGATGGCGGCGGCCATGGGCCGCACCCGCTCCTGCGCCCAGCGATGCACCATGTCGCGCAGCGCGGACACATCCTCCCCCAGATCAAAGCTCATGGCCGCGCTGAACATGGTCTCGTCCTCCCCGACGATTAATGAACGCTTGTTCATATCTAACGCCGCAAATCGCGCTCCGTCAACAGCAAAGGAACGGGCGTGCCTCTCCCGGCGTTGGAGACACAATGGACACGAAGGAGACTCCCATGACCAAAGACCTCAAGGCTGATTTCTGGCACCGACTGGACGATGTGCGGGCGGGGCTGCTGGGGGCTTCGAACGAACGCCCGGTGCCGATGGCCCCCCATGCCGACAAGGACGAGAACGCGATCTGGTTCATCACCGCCAAGGGATCCGCCGCCGACCGCGCCGCACTGGATAGCGGCCCCGCGCAGTTCTACGTCGCCGATGCCAAATCGCATCTTTACGCCACGGTCGAAGGCACGCTGACCCGCTCGGACGATGCCGCAAAGCTGGACGAGATCTGGAGCGCGATGGCCGCCGCGTGGTTCAAGGACGGGCGCGACGACAATGCGGTGCAGCTGATCCGCATGACCCCCAAGGATGCCGAGGTCTGGTCCGGCGATGGCGGCGTCAGCTTCCTGTATGAGATCGCCAAGGCCAACATGACAGGTGACACGCCCGACGTGGGCGAGCATGGTCACGTCACGTTCTGATCCCCAGACCGCTGACCGGAGACCTGCCAGATGCTGACCCACGCCCGCCTTGCGCTGCTTTGCCTGATCCCCACTTGGACCGCCGCCGAACAGGTGGGCGAGGTGGGCGTGGACTGGGTCGGCAACGATGTCATCATCGAAGCCGTGGCCGACCCCGAGGTGCAGGGCGTGACCTGCCATCTGGCCTATTTCGACCGGGGCCTGCTGGACCGGCTGAGCCAAGGCAACTGGTTCGAGGATCCGTCCAACGCCTCCATCGCCTGCCGCCAGACCGGGCCCATCGTGATCGGCGACATTGACCGCAGCGAGGGCGGCGAGGACGTGTTCCGCACCTCGCGCTCCATCATCCTGAAATCGCTGCGGGTGAAGCGGATATTCGATGAAAAGAACCAGACGCTGATCTATCTGGCCCATGCGGCGGAACTGACCGAAGGTTCGGCGAAGCTCGCGATTTCCACCGTGCCGCTTTACGGCACCGAAGCCGCGCGCTGAGGCGGATCACGCCTCGGCGGTGACGTCGTAGCGGTAGATCCAGTCGAACTGCGCCAGCATCCGTGCGGGCGCCACCCGTCCCAGCACGCCCATGGCCAGATGGGCGGCGCTGCGGATCAGCGGGTTTTTCAGGTGATATTTCCACGCATTGCCATCCGCCGTGGCCACGATCCGCGCGCAGCGGTCGCGGCGCAGATGCTGATAGCGCGCCAGCGCCTGCGGCTGGGGATCGCGCTCCAGACAGGCGGCGAGCGCCCATGCATCCTCCAGCGCCATATTGGCGCCCTGCGCCATGAAGGGCAGCGTGGGATGCGCGGCATCCCCCAAGAGCGCCACGCCCTCCCCCTGCCAGACCCGCGCCACCGGATGCCGGAACAGACCCCAGAGGCCGGGCCGCTCCACCGCGCCCAGCAGGGCCTGCACGTCGGGGGCGAAATCCTGAAACGCGCTGCGCATCGGTTCGGGCGCATCCAGATGCGACCAGCTTTCCGCCACCCAGTCGGAGCGTTCTTCCACCGCCACCAGATTGACCTGCGCGCCGCCACGCAGCGGATAGCTGACCAGATGGCGCCCCGGCCCCATATGCACCCGCGCCTCCGGCGGATGGCCCGCAAGGTTGGGCACCACCGCGCGCCACGCCACCTGCCGCGTGAAGACCGGCGCCACCGCCCCGTTGAGCGCGCCGCGCACCGCCGAATGCAGGCCGTCGGCGCCGATCACCAGATCGCCGCCGCATCTGTCGCCATTGGCAAGGTCGATCTGCGCGGGCGCGCCGGGCCGCACCGCCACCACGCGCTGCAGCAGCCGGATCTGCGCGCCAGAGGCGCGCACCGCCTCGACCAGCAGGTCGATCAGATCGGCGCGATGGACAAAATGATAGGTGCCCGCTTCGGCAAGACGGGACAGATCCAGCCGCAGCACCTCGGCGCCGCCGCTGTGATCGCGCAGGCTGACGGCGCTGGCGATGCAGGCCCGGTCGCGCAGCCCCTGCCCCAGACCCAGCGCATCCAGCACCCGCAGGCCGTTGGGGCTGATCTGGATCCCGGCGCCGACCTCCTCGATGGCCTGCGCCTGCTCCAGCACCAGCACCTCGGCGCCGCGCTGGCGACAGGCCAAGGCCACGGCCAGACCGCCGATGCCGCCGCCCACCACCACAACGCGCCTGCCTTCGAGCCTCATATGACCCCTCACCAGAGACCTAATGCAAACGCCGGAGCTTGCCGCCCCGGCGCCCGTCTTGTCCTGCCGATACCGGGATCGCGCCCCGGCAGCGGCGGCGGATCAGTCGTCGCGATGCACCTTCTCGCGGCGTTCGTGCCGTTCCTGTGCCTCAAGGCTCATGGTGGCGATGGGGCGCGCGTCCAGCCGTTTGAGGCTGATGGGCTCGCCCGTCACCTCGCAATAGCCGTATTCCCCGTTCTCGATCCGGCGCAGTGCCGAGTCGATCTTCGACACCAGCTTGCGCTGGCGGTCCCGCGTGCGCAGTTCGATGGCACGGTCGGTCTCCTCGCTGGCGCGGTCGGTCACGTCGGGAATGTTGCGGGTGCTGTCCTGCAATGCCTCGATGGTGTCGCGGCTTTCGGCAAGAATATCGTTTTTCCAGGCAACCAGCTTGCGGCGGAAATATTCCAGCTGCCGGTCATTCATGAAAGGCTCGTCTTCGGCCGGACGATATTCGTCTGGCAGAAAGGATTCGGGCTTCATTTCTGCTCCCTCTTCAAAGCCGGCCTGAGCCTCAGGCTGCGCCTTGCGGTGCCGGCACCCCTTGCGTGGCTGCGTCTACCCCAAGGCCATGGGGTTGTCACTACTGAATAAGCGGGCTTTCGGGGATTTGCCCGGCAGGGTCGCGGCAGCGCCGCGCGCGCGGGCGCAGATCCTGCCCGATGGGGTGACAGCTACGGCAATCCGGGGCGCGCGCCCTGCCCCGCCGCTTGCAGTGGGGGCGGCGCGCGCTTATCCCCGGAAGGTGACCCTGAACGGAGAGTCCCATGCGCTTTGACGGCACCGAAAGCTATGTCGCCACCGACGATCTGACCATGGCGGTCAATGCCGCCATCACGCTGGAGCGGCCGCTGCTGGTCAAGGGCGAACCCGGCACCGGCAAGACCGAGCTGGCCCGGCAGGTGGCCCGGGCGCTGGATCTGCCGATGATCGAATGGAGCGTCAAATCCACCACCCGCGCGCAGCAGGGGCTTTATGAATATGATGCGGTCAGCCGCCTGCGCGACAGCCAGCTGGGCGATCCGCGGGTCAGCGACGTCGGCCATTACATCCGCCGCGGCAAGCTGTGGCAGGCTTTTGACGCGCCGGGCCGGGTGGTGCTGCTGATCGACGAGGTCGACAAGGCCGATATCGAATTCCCCAATGACCTGCTGCAGGAACTCGACAGGATGGAGTTCCATGTCTACGAGACCGGCGAGACGGTGCGCGCCCGCCAGCGCCCCATCGTCATCATCACCTCGAACAACGAAAAGGAACTGCCCGACGCCTTTCTGCGCCGCTGCTTCTTCCATTACATCCGCTTTCCCGAACCCGAGGTACTGGCCCGCATCATCGAAGTGCACCATCCCGGCATCAAACCCGCGCTGCTGAGCGCCGCGCTGACGCAGTTCTACGAGCTGCGCGACCAGCCGGGGCTGAAGAAGAAGCCCTCCACCTCGGAGGTGCTGGACTGGCTGAAGCTGCTGCTGGCCGAGGATCTGGGCCCCGAGGATCTGCGCCGCGACAGCGCCAGCCTGCTGCCACGGCTGCATGGCGCGCTGCTCAAGACCGAACAGGACGTGCATCTGTTTGAACGGCTGGCCTTCATGGCGCGGCGGCAGCGGTAGCGCGGGCGGCACAGGCGGACCGGGGCTCTGCCCCGGACCCCGGGATATTTGCGGTCAGAAGAAGGACCAAGTGAGTCGCGGCACCGGCCCGCGCGTGCGGTTGGGGGGCCGGATCTGCCCCCGAAGGCGCCGATTGGCGGGCATTTCGCGGAAAAATCGGCCTGATTTGTGTCCAAATTCCTGTTCAAGTTGACGTTTCCTGCCTGTTTCCGTTACAAGCCCGCAACGGCACCGCATTCCGGCGGGCTGTCGGGCCATCCGGGCCCTCCTCACAGATGCGCGGGCCGAGTTTCAGTGTCCGCACCCAAATCGGACACTCATGACCAAATTTTCTGATCTCAACCTCAATCCCAAAGTCCTGCAGGCCATCGAGGATGCGGGATACCAGACGCCGACGCCCATTCAGGCGGGGGCCATTCCGCCCGCGCTCGAAGGCCGCGACGTGCTGGGGATTGCCCAGACCGGCACCGGCAAGACCGCCGGGTTCGTGCTGCCGATGATCACCCTGCTTGCCCGGGGCCGCGCCCGGGCGCGCATGCCGCGCAGCCTCGTGCTGTGCCCGACCCGCGAACTGGCGGCGCAGGTGGCGGAAAACTTCGACACCTATACCAAGCACATGAAGCTGACCAAGGCGCTGCTGATCGGCGGCGTCAGCTTCAAGGAGCAGGACCAGCTGATCGACAAGGGTGTCGACGTCCTGATCGCGACGCCGGGCCGGCTTCTGGACCATTTCGAGCGCGGCAAGCTGCTGCTGACCGGCGTGCAGATCATGGTGGTGGACGAGGCTGACCGGATGCTCGACATGGGGTTCATCCCCGATATCGAACGCATCTTCTCGCTCACGCCCTTTACCCGTCAGACGCTGTTCTTCTCGGCCACCATGGCGCCCGAGATCGAGCGGATCACCAACACCTTCCTGTCCGCCCCGGCGCGGATCGAAGTGGCCCGTCAGGCCAGCGCATCGGAAACGATCACGCAGGGCGCGGTCATGGTCAAGCCGTCGCGCCGCGACCGCGAGGCCAGCGAAAAGCGCGCCGTGCTGCGGGCGCTGATCGACAAGGAAGGCGAGGCCTGTTCCAACGCCATCATCTTCTGCAACCGCAAGGTCGATGTGGACATCGTCGCCAAGTCGCTGAAGCAGCATGGCTACAATGCCGAGCCGATCCATGGCGATCTGGACCAGAGCCAGCGCACCCGCACGCTGGACGGGTTCCGCGACGGGTCGATCCGGCTGCTGATCGCGTCGGACGTGGCGGCGCGCGGGCTGGACGTGCCTTCGGTCAGCCATGTGTTCAACTTCGACGTGCCCAGCCATCCGGAGGATTATGTCCACCGCATTGGCCGCACCGGGCGCGCGGGCCGCGATGGCCGCGCCTTCACCATCGTGGTGCCCAAGGATGAGAAAAACCTCGACGCGGTCGAGGCGCTGATCCAGAAACAGATCCCGCGGGTGGACTGCCCCATCGATCTGGGCACGCCCGCGGTCGAGGAAGACCGGACCGAAAAGCGGCCCAGCCGGTCGCGCAGCCGCAAGTCCGACAAGCCGGAAAAGGTGGAACAGGTGGAACAGACCGAAGTGGCCGAAGCGCCGGTGGCCCGGGCAGAGCGCCCGGCACGGGACGAACGTCCTGCACGGGAAGAGCGGCCGGCGCGCGAGGAGCGTCCCGCCCGGGAAGAGCGGTCGGCAAACCGCAGCCGTGGCGGCGACCGCCGGTCGGACCGCGACTCGGTGGTGGTGGGCATGGGCGATCACATGCCCGAGTTCATCGCACTGAGCTTTGACGAACGCCGCACCGGCTGATCCCGGCGCCTCCCGCGCCCCCCAAAAGATCATGAAAAAACGGCGCACCCGCAAGGGCGCGCCGTTCTGCTGTCGGGTGTGCAGGGTCTGGGCGCAGGGCGCCCTAGGCCGAGCCGCGCCTCAGGCGAGCGTCGCCTCCAGCGTGATCTCGGCATTCAGCAGCTTGGAGATCGGGCAGCCATCCTTGGCCATCTTGGTGACCTTGTCGAACACCTCCTGCGAGGCGCCGGGGATGCGCGCCACCAGCTTCAGGTGGCTTTTGGTCACGGCGAACCCGCCATCCTTTTCTTCCAGCGTCACGGTCGCCTCGGTGCTGATGTCTTCAGCCACAAGATCATGTTCGCCCAGTATCTTGCTGAGAGCCATGGAAAAACAGCTGGCATGGGCGGCGCCGATCAGCTCTTCGGGATTGGTGCCCGGCTCGTCGCCAAAACGTTTGTTGAAGCCGTAATTGGCCTTGTCCAGCACGCCGGACTGGGTCGACACGGTGCCCGTGCCGTCCTTGAGGCCACCTTGCCAGTTTGCGGAACCACGCTTGCGGATCATCGGGTCTCTCCTTCTGTCACGTCGCGGCGCCCGCCTGCGCGGGGCCTTCCAAAGGATCAACGCCGCGAGCGGGCAAAGAGTTCAGCTGCGGTCCAGATGACCCAGATCCCGCTCCGGCGCGATGGCGTCGCGCAGCCGCTGTTTCAGCACCCGGGCCTCGGGAAAGCCGCCATCGCGCTTGCGCTCCCACAGCAGATGGCCGTCGACGTGCACCTCGTAGATGCCGCCATGGCCGGGGATCAGCGTGACCCCGCCCAGATCCTCGCCAAAGGTCGACAGCAGTTCCTGCGCCATCCAGCCTGCGCGCAGCAGCCAGTTGCAGCCGGTGCAATAGCGGATGCTGACCTGCGGTTTTGCGATCTCGGTCATGGTCTGATCCTCAGAGCGGCAGCGCGGTGGTGTTCTTGATCTCTTCCATGGACAGCAGCGCCGTGACGTTATGCACCTTCACCTCGGAGATCAGCGCCTGATAGAACACGTCATAGGCGCGGGCATTCTTCACCCGCACCTTCAGGATATAGTCGATCTCGCCGGCAAGGCGATGCGCCTCCATCACCTCGGGGCGGTCGCGCAGGGCCGACAGAAAGCGGCGCTGCCAGTCGGCCTCGTGTTCGGAGGTGCGGATCAGCACGAAGAAACACGCCTCGAAGCCCAGCTTTTCGGGATCGGCGATCACCACCTGCGGCCCGATCACCCCGGCCTCGCGCAGCTTGCGGATCCGGGTCCAGACCGGGGTCTTGGACGACCCCACCGCACGGGCGATCTCGTCCAGCGAACGGCCCGCATCCTGCTGCAGTTCCAGAAGGATTTTCCGGTCCATGGCATCGAACTGCATGACTGTTCCTTCTTCTGCACCGTCGCGGAACACCTGACCGCAGAGGCGCAGGTGCTGCAAACGAATGTCCTTATATCCATCAGCTACTGGCCTGCGGCAAGGACAAAATTCTATATAGAGGGGACCAACGCCACCAGATCAGGAGCGTCCCCGATGCCCAAGCCTTTTGCCCCCAAGGTCGTGACCGCCAATGCGCTGATCGAGGGAGACGTCGTATACCTCGCCGCCGACGATGCCTGGGTGCGGGATCTGGCGCAGGCCGAAATCCTGACCGACGAGGCGGTGGCGCAGGTGCGTCTGCTGGAGGCCAGCGCCCGCGCCCATGAGGCGGTCGGCGTCTATCTGGCCGATGTGGCGCCCGGGGCGACAGGTCCGCAGCCCACGCATTTCCGCGAGGATTTCCGCCGCCGCGGCCCGTCCAACTATTACCACGGCAAGCAGGCCAGCCGCTAGGCATCCCCTCGCCCGTCCGCCCGCCGACCCGCCAGCCAGCCGCAGGAGACTCCGCATGTATCGCTACACCGACTTTGACACCGCGTTCCTTGCCGAGCGCAACCGCCAGTTCCGCGCACAGGTGGAACGCCGCATCTCGGGCGCGCTGACCGAAGACGAATTCAAGCCGCTGCGCCTGATGAACGGGCTTTATCTGCAGCTGCACGCCTACATGCTGCGCGTGGCCATCCCCTATGGCACGCTGTCCTCGGCGCAGATGCGCCAGCTCGCCCTGCTCGCCGAGAAATGGGACAAGGGTTATGGCCATTTCACCACGCGGCAGAACATCCAGTATAACTGGCCGAAACTGACTGATGTGCCGGACATGCTGGATGCGCTGGCCGAAGTGGGCCTGCACGCGATCCAGACCAGCGGCAACACCATCCGCAACGTGACCGCCGACCACTTCGCCGGGGCCGCCGCCGACGAGGTGGCCGATCCGCGCCCGGTGGCCGAGCTGCTGCGGCAGTGGTCCACCGACCATCCGGAATTCCAGTTCCTGCCGCGCAAGTTCAAGATCGCCGTCACCGGCGCGCCCAATGACCGCGCCGTCATCAAGGCGCATGACATCGGCATCGAAGTGGTGCGGCGCGGCGACGAGATCGGCTATCGCATCCTTGTGGGCGGCGGTCTGGGCCGCACGCCGATGATCGGCAAGGAAATCGCCGCCTTCGTGCCGCAGGCCGACCTGCTGCCCTATGTCGAAGCCGTGGTCTCCGTCTGGAACCTGCTGGGACGGCGCGACAACAAATACAAGGCGCGCATCAAGATCACCGTGCACGAGCATGGCATCGACGAGATCCGTCGTCTGGTCGAGGACCGCTTCGCCGAGACCCGCGCCGCCTTCAACGGCACCGATCTGGAGATCTTCGACCATATCCGCGCACAGTTCGCCCCGCCCGCCTTCCGCAATGCGCCGGATGACGTCTATGACGCCGCCTATGCCGCCGATCCGGTGTTCCGCGCCTGGGCCGATACCAACCTGACCGCGCACAAGGTGCCGGGCTACGCCATCGCGCAGATCTCGCTGAAGGCGCATGGCGAAACCCCGGGGGATGCCAGCGCCGAACAGATGCGCGTGCTTGCCGATCTTGCCGAACGCTTCGGCCATGACGAGCTGCGCATCAGCCACGAGCAGAACGTGGTGCTGCCGCATGTGCACAGGTCCGACCTGCCGAAGATGCACAAGATCCTCAAGGCGCACGGGCTTGCCACCGCCAATATCGGGCGCATCTCCGACATCATCGCCTGCCCCGGCATGGATTACTGCGCGCTGGCCACGGCCCGGTCGATCCCCATCGCGCAGAAGATCGCCACCCGCTTCGACGAGCTGAAGACCGAGGCCGATATCGGCGAGCTGAAGATCAAGATCTCGGGCTGCATCAATGCCTGCGGCCACCACCATGTCGGCCATATCGGCATTCTCGGGCTGGATCGCGGCGGGGTGGAAACCTACCAGATCACGCTGGGGGGCGATGCCACGCAGGATGCGGCGCTTGGCGACCGCACCGGCCCCGGCTTTTCCTACGAAGACATCGTGCCCGCGATCGAACGCATCGTCGGCGCCTATCTGGAGCAGCGCGAAAGCCCCGAGGAGACCTTCCTGCAGGCCTATCGCCGCCTTGGCATGGCGCCGTTCAAGGCCGCCCTTTACGACACCGCCGACGCACAGTCAGAGGCGGCCTGAGGCGATGACCCTGCATCTGGCTCCAGACACGCCCCATGGCAGCACCCCTGCCCCGGGCCCCGAGCTTCTGGCGGACCGCCGGGCGCGGGTGGCGGCGCTGAACGCGCGCTATCGCCATCACGGCGCCACGGCGGTGCTGCAGGGCGCGCTGAGCGACCCCGAGGCCGGGAGCATCGCCATGGTGTCGTCCTTTGGCGCGGAATCCGTGGCGCTGCTGCATCTGGTGGCGATGGTCGACCGCAGCACGCCGGTGCTGTTCATCGACACGCGGCTGCTTTTTGCCGAAACGCTGGCCTATCAGCAGGAGGTGGCGGAGCGGCTGCGGCTGTCGGACGTGCGCGTGCTGCGCACCGATGACGCCACCATGCAGGCGCGCGACCCTTACGGCGCGCTGCGCTTTTCCGACACCGATGCCTGCTGCGCGCTGCGCAAGACGCTGCCGCTGGAACAGGCGCTGGACGGGTTCGACGGCTGGATCACCGGCCGCAAGCGGTTCCAGTCGCGCACCCGCGCGGCGCTGGATTTCTTTGAACTCGAAGAGACCACGGGCCGGATCAAGGTGAACCCGATGGCGCATTGGGCGCCCGAGGACATCGCCGCCTATATGGACGAAAACCGCCTGCCCCGGCATCCGCTGGTGGCGCAGGGCTATCCGTCGATCGGCTGCGCGCCCTGCACCAGCAAGGTGGCCCCGGGCGAGGATCCGCGCGCCGGACGCTGGCGCGGCAAGGACAAGGACGAATGCGGCATCCATTTTGTGAATGGCCGCGCAGTGAAGATGGGAGAAGGCCAATGACCGTCATCGTGACCGACGCAGGATTCGGGCCCGAAACTTGGACCCGCGGTTTCGAGGCCGAGGGCGTGCTGGATCTGCCCTCCGACACCGACCCCGCCACGCTGGAGGTGCCCGAGGGCACCGAGATGATCCGCGTGGCCTTCCCGTCCTTCTCTGACGGGCGCGGCTTCACGCTGGCGCGGCTTTTGCGCCTGCGCGGCTATCGCGGGCGGCTGCGGGCTGCCGGTCATGTGATTTCCGACCAGTATGCCATGGCTCGACGCGCGGGCTTTGACGAGGTAGAGATCAGCGACGAGCTTGCCGCCCGCCAGCCTGAAGCCGACTGGGAATTCCGCGCCGACTGGCGGGCCCATGACTATCAGGCGCGCCTGCGCGGCTGAGTCACCCAATCAGACTATCAGGCCCGCCTGCGCGGCTGATCCCCTTTCGCCTGATCTGCATCAAAGCTAAATCAGAGGTGTCGGTTTATCCCGCCGGCAGGACAGACATGACAGAGATGACCCCCGTGACCAACGCCACCGCCGTAAAGACCGACGCGCCGAAAAAGATGGTGCTGCCGGATGCCCAGACCGTCACCTCCGTCCGGCACTGGACGGACCGGCTGTTTTCGTTCCGCATGACCCGCCCCACCTCCATGCGGTTCCGGTCGGGCGAATTCGTGATGATCGGCCTGATGGGCGATGCCGACCCCAAGACCGGCAAGCAGAAGCCGCTGCTGCGCGCCTATTCCATCGCCTCGCCGTCCTGGGACGAGGAGCTGGAATTCTACTCGATCAAGGTGCAGGACGGCCCGCTGACCTCGCGGCTGCAGCACATCCAGCCCGGCGACGAGATCATCCTGCGGCCCAAGCCGGTGGGCACGCTGGTGCATGACGCGCTGTTGCCCGGCAAGCGGCTGTGGTTCTTCGCCACCGGCACCGGCTTTGCGCCCTTTGCCAGCCTGCTGCGCGAGCCGCAGACCTACGAGGATTACGACGAGATCATCATCACCCATACCTGCCGCGAAGTGGGTGAACTGGCCTATGGGGCCGAACTGATCGAGGGGCTGAAAAGCGACGAGCTTCTGGCCGAGGTGATCGGCGAGGGTTTCTGGAAAAAGATCAAGTATTACCCCACCACCACCCGCGAACAGAGCCCCAAGATGGGCCGCATCACCGATCTGATGCGCTCGGGCGAGGCATTTGCGGATCTGGGCACCGGCCCGCTGGATCCTGCGACCGACCGCGCGATGATCTGCGGCAATCTGGCGTTCAATCTGGAACTGAAAGAGATGCTGGAAAGCTACGGTCTGGAAGAGGGCGCCAATTCCGACCCCAAGCAGTATGTGGTGGAAAAGGCGTTTCTGGACTGACGTCCCCCTCCGCCTGCAAAAGAAACGCCGCGCGAGCCTTCGCGCGGCGTCTGTCTGTCCGCTGGCTTACAGCGCCAGTTCGTCGCGCAGCCGCTCCAGCGTCTGGCGCAGCAGTTCGGGGGAATTGCGCACCCGGTCCAGCGTGGCCAGCGTGGTGACCTTGACCGTGGCGTTCAGGTCGGACTGTTCGACATACTCCACCACCCGGTCATAATCGAAGCCGTCGACGGTCAGCAGTTCGCGCAGTTCCGCCGCATCGGGCAGTTCGGGGCGCGGCGTCTCCTGCAGCGACTGCGACAGCGCAGAGCCCGCATCCCGCGCCGCCTGAAGCGCCCGGTCGGCGGCGCTGTCCGCGGTCTCTGCCGCCTCGCCTGCCATGCCTGCGGCGCCCTCTGCCGCCTCTCCGGCGCCTGCACGGGCGCGGTCTGCGGCGTCGCGCGCCATCTCTGTCGCGACATCGGCCGCGCGGGAGGCGGTATCCGCCGCTTCGCGCGCGGCTTCGGTCAGCGCCACGCCTGCGGCACCTGCCGTCTCATCAACCTGATCCAGCGCGCGGTCCAGCCCCTCGCGCGCCTGCTCTGCCGCTCGGCGCGCCGTCTCTGCCGCAGTCTCTGCCCGCTCTGCCGCCTCATTGGCGGGGCTCTCCGGGGTGTCCGGCAGCTCTGCCGCATCAGGCGCGGGATCCGCCGGGGCGGGCGCGGTTTCGGTCAGGGCGGGCGGTGTCGCCGGGCTCTGCGGCGCGGGTGTCTCGTCGGGACGCAGCACCAGCACCACCAGCGCCACGGCTGCCAGCCCCCCCACCGCAAGAATCGCCTTGTTCATGGTTCCTGTCTCCTGCTCTGTCATGGCGGACCTTCGGACCCGGCGGCGCTGCGCCACGGCGGATCCGGCCCCTCCGCCTTGCATGTGCGGATGCAGCATCGTCAGGACAAGGGGGAGCGTGGCGCGCTTGGGGCAGTTTGGGCGGCAGTTTGCCCAATTGCCGCTTGAAAGACGCCGGTGCGAAGATTACCTTGCGCCCCTGCGACCACAGACACAAAGGACGAATACCATAGCCCGCAGACCTCACAATGCGCCCCCCACGCGCGATACCGGCCCCCGCGTCAACGAACGTATCCGGGCTCCTGAAATCCGCCTGATCGGCGCCGAAGGCGAAAACCTTGGCGTGTTGCCGCCGCTGCGCGCCATGGAGCTGGCTGAACAGGCCGGACTTGATCTGGTGGAAATCTCTCCGAACGCAACGCCTCCGGTCTGCAAGATCATGGACTTCGGCAAGTTCAAGTATGAACAGCAGAAGCGCGAGAGCGAGGCCCGGAAGAAGCAGAAGATCATCGAGGTCAAGGAAATCAAGTTCCGTCCGGGTACGGACACGCATGACTACGAAGTCAAGATGCGGAACGTGATGAAGTTCCTCGAGAATGGCGACAAGGTGAAGGTCACCCTGCGGTTCCGTGGCCGCGAAATGGCGCACCAGAACCTTGGCCGGGAACTGCTGGAACGCGTGGCGGATGACGTCAAGGAACTGGGCAAGGTCGAAAACATGCCCAAGATGGAAGGCCGCCAGATGGTCATGATGATCGGACCCGTGCTCAAGTAAGATCATTGGCCCTGCCGACATCGACCCGGACCCGCCGCCTTTGTCGGCGGGTTTTTCTTGTCTGCGGTGATGTGCGCGGCCTGCCGGCCCTGCCGGCAGCGGGGGGCTCTGCCCCCCGGCCCCCGGGATATTTCCGCCAAGAAGAAGGGGTCAGCCTTCGCGCGGACGCGGGCGCGAGGGCGGTTCCTTGAGCAGCCCGCCCACGCCCAGCCCCATGATGTCGCGCCCGCTGACCGGCAGGCCGCAGAGCAGGCGGTCCAGCACCCAGTCGGCACCGTTGAGCGCGGGCGAACGCGCGCAGCCCGGCAGGCCGATCACCGGGCGGCCCTGCAGCGCGCCGATGAACAGCAGGTTGCCCGGATCAACCGGCATGCCGAAATGCTGGAGCTCGCCCCCCGCCGCGCGCAGCGCCTCGGGGGCGACATCCTGCGCGTCAGAGGTGGCGGAGCCGGTGAGGATCAGCAGCAGGTCGCCTTGGGCTTCGCGCAGCGCCTCGGCGAGCGGGGTCACGCGATGCGGCACGAGGCAGCGCGGCGCCAGCGTGGTGCCGAAGCGGTCGAGCCGGGTCTTGGTGGCGCGGCGGCCTTTTTCGCCCGGATCCGTGCCGACGCTGGTTTCGATCAGCGTGGCATGGCGCAGCCGGGGCGGATGGCGCCGCAGCGCCCCCTGACCCGCTGCGGCGCAGGCCTGCGCCAGCGCGGCCTGCGGCACGGCATAGGAGATGATCTTGACCGTGGCGGCCATGGCGCGGTCGGCCATGCGCTGGAACGGGCGCAGCGTGGCCACGGTGATCATCGGATGCACGGCATTGACGGCGTCGATACGCGCGGCATCGACCCCCAGCAGCCCCGGCCCGGTGGCGTGCAGGTTGACGCGCCCCGTGGCGGCGGGCCCCAGCCGCAGCCCGGCGGCCCCGGGATCGGGCAACAGCGCCTCGGCCAGCCGCAGTGCCGCCGCATCCTCGGGCACATCGTCTGCGTCAAGCCGGGCGGCGATCACCTCGGTCAGGCCCGCCTGCGCCAGCGCCTCCAGATCGGCGGGCTCCAGCAGGCGGCCCTTGCGCAGGCGGCTGCCGCCGGGCAGCTCGACCGAATGGGCCAGCAGCGCGCCGCGGGCCTCGGCCAGCGCGACGGGGCCGAACCTCATGCGCCCTGCCTCAGCACCCGCACCATCTGCGCCAGCACCGACACCGCGATTTCGGCGGGGCTGGCGGCGCCGATATCGAGCCCGACGGGGGCGTAGATGCGGGCGATCTCGGCCTCGGTGAAGCCCGCCTCGGTCAGCCGGGTCACGCGCTTGGCATGGGTGCGGGTCGATCCGAGCGCGCCGATATAGAACACCTCGCTGCGCAGGGCGGCTTCCAGCGCCGGATCGTCCAGCTTGGGGTCATGGGTCAGCAGCACCAGCGCCGTGCGCGCATCCAGCCCCAGCTTGGCCAGCGCCTCGTCCGGCCAGTCGTCAAGAATGGTCTCGCCGGGGAAGCGCGCAGCGGAGCCGAAGGCCGCGCGCGGGTCGATCAGCACCGGGTCATAGCCCGCAATCCGCGCCATGGGCACCAGCGCCTGCGCGATATGCACCGCCCCCACCACCAGCAGCCGCAGCGGCGGGTTGTGGATGGCCACAAAAGTCCGGCTCTCCTCCTCGAAGCCCGAGCGGTCCATGCGGAAGCGCGTCTCGTGGCCGCTGTGGTCCAGCCGCCGCGCGCCGCTGTCCAGATCGGCGACATAGGCCACCGCCCGCCGCGCGGCGCGGGCGGCGCAGAGTTCGGCCAGAAGCGGCTCCGGCAGGGCGCTGCCCACCGGTTCGACCAGCACGCGGATGGTGCCGCCGCAGGCCAGACCCACGGCAAAGGCATCCTGATCGGAGACGCCGAATTCCAGTTCGCGCGCCACGCCCGCCTCCAGCGCCTCCAGCGCCTCGACGATCACCGCGCCTTCGACGCAGCCGCCGGAGACCGAGCCTTCGATCGCACCGTCGCCCGCGATGGCCAGCTGCGCGCCGACCCGGCGCGGCGCCGATCCCCATGTCTGCGTCACCGTGGCCAGCGCTGCGCGGCGGCCCGCGCGGTGCCACGCAAGGGCGGTTTCGGGAATGGTGTCAAAATCGGTCATGCGGCGGTCCTCCGCGGTTGGTCGGTAAGGGGGCGCCCGCCCCGGTCCCGCCGTCTAGCCCTGCTGGTGAACGGCGGAAATCTCGGCCCGCAGGATGCGGGCGATCTGCGCGCAGTCGTCAAGGCTGAAGGTCAGCGGCAGCCGCATGTCGAGGATGGCGGCAAGGATGCGGTCGGTGGCGGGCATGGGATCGGCGGGGGCATAGCGCCAGCTGTCATAACGCGAGGTGAAGGCCACCGGTTCCGCAGCCCCGAACCATTTCAGCTCGACCCCGCGCGCGGCGCAGCGCGCCAGCAGCGCCTGCACCTTGGGCGCAGGCCAGTCCAGCACCAGCGCCTGAAAGGACGAGCCCACATAGGTTTCGGCGGCGGGCCGGTCGATCAGCCGCAGCCCCGGCGTGTCTCGCAGACCCTGTTCCACCACGCGGTAGCGGTCATTCCAGCGCGCGATCTGGTCGGGCAGTGCTGCCAGCTGCGGGCGCAGGATCGCGGCGCGCAGGTTGTCCATCCGGCCCGAGACATTGGGGGTGAGGTATTTCAGCTCGGCAAAGGTTTCGGGCGGCGGGGCGGCAAGGTGCCGGTCGTAAAGCATGTAGCTGCCCGACAGCATCACCGCCCGCGCCGCAAGCTCGGCATCGTCGGTGACCAGCAGCCCGCCCTCGCCGCTGTTCATGTGCTTGTAGGTCTGGGTGGAATAGCAGCCGAGGATGCCGTGCCGCCCCGAGGCGGTGCCGTTCCAGCTGGCCCCCATGGTATGGGCGCAATCCTCGATCACGCGCACGCCCGCCGCATCACACAGCGCCATGAGCCGGTCCATGTCGCAGATATGGCCGCGCATATGGCTGAGCATCAGCACCCGCGCCTGATCGAGCTTTGCCGCAAGATCGTCAAGGTCGATCACCAGCGCCTCGGTCACGCCAACATAGACGGGGCGCGCGCCGACGGCGGCAATCGCCCCCGGCACCGGCGCCAGGGTGAAGGCATTGGTCAGCACCGCATCCCCCGGCCCCACGCCAAGCGCACGCAGCGCACATCCAAGGGCATAGCCGCCAGAGGCCACGGCCAGCGCATAGCGCGCGCCGGTAAAGGCGGCAAACTCCTGCTCCAGCAGGGCCGTCTCGGCGGTCTCGCCGGGGGCGGTGTTGTAGCGGTGCAGGCGCCCGTGGCGCAGCACGTCCAGCGCCGCCGCGATCCCCTGTTCGGGGATGGGCTCCTGCTGGGTGAAGGATCCGGTGAAGCGTTCGGTCATGGCACAGTGATGCGCCCGCGCCCCGGGAAGGTCAACGGGGATCGCGGCTCAGCCGATCAGCCGCCGCACCTCCTCCGCCAGCGCGTCATATCCGGCGATCACCGCCTCGGGCGCCATGTCGCGCACCGCGTCGCCGCTGGGGCCGAAACCCACGAGGATGCAGGGCACCCCCGCCGCCGCGGCCGTGCGCCGGTCGGTCAGGGTGTCGCCCACCAGCAGGCTTTGCGCCACGTCGCCGCCCGCGCGGTCCACCGCCGCCACATAGGGCGCGGGATCGGGCTTGCGCACCGGCAGCGTGTCCGCCCCCACCAGCGCGCCGAACAGATCGCGCACCCCCAGCCGGGTCAGCAGCACCTCGGCCAGCGCCTCGGGCTTGTTGGTGCAGACGCTGGTGCGGTAGCCTGCGGCACGCAGGGCGGTGACCGCTTCCCGCGCGCCGGGATAAAGCCGCGTGTGCAGGTCGATCTTTTCGGCATAAAAGGCCAGCAGGCGCGGATACCACTCTTCGAGCATCCGTTCGGCGGCGATCTGCTCGGCCAGCCCCTCGCGCTCAAGCCCCAGCCGCAGCATCGCCCGCCCGCCGTGAAAGGCGGTCAGCGCATCGCCCTCGGGGCAAAGCCGCGTGGCGATCCCCATTCCTTCGAAACAGGCATTGGCGGCGGCGATCAGATCGCCGCTTGTGTCCGCCAGCGTGCCGTCCAGATCGAATACAACCGTCCGCATGATCCCGTTCCCTGTCACAACCCGCAATCCAACGTGAAGCCGGATCACCTTGCCCCCTTGGCCCAAGCGGATAAAACGGGCGCAGGCAGAAGACAAACAGGAAACCACATGAGCATTGCGCTGATCCTCCTTGCTGCGGGCAAGGGCACCCGAATGGAGTCCGACCGTCCCAAGGTGCTGCACCCTCTGGCACAGGCGCCGCTGCTCTGGCACGCGCTGCGCGCCGGGCAGACGCTGGATCCGGCGGCCTGCGTGGTGGTGGCCGGTCACGGCGCCGAGGAGGTGAGCGCCGCCACGCTGGAGTTCGCCCCGGAGGCGCAGGTGGTGATCCAGTCCGAACAGCTGGGCACCGCCCATGCCGTGGCACAGGCCCGCGACGCACTGAAAGATTTCGGCGGGGACGCGCTGGTGCTTTACGGCGACACGCCCTTCATCAGCGACACCACGCTGCAGACGATGATCGCGGCGCGCGCCACGCATGACGTGGTGGTGCTGGGCTTCGAGGCCGCCGATCCGGGCCGCTATGGCCGTCTGGTCACCCAAGGCGACGATCTGCTGGAGATCGTGGAATACAAGGACGCGACCGAGGCGCAGCGCGCCATCTCGCTGTGCAATTCCGGGGTGCTGATCGCCGCGTCGGACACGCTGTTCGCGCTGGTCGAAGCGGTGGGCAATGACAATGCTTCGGGCGAATATTNGGAATACAAGGACGCGACCGAGGCGCAGCGCGCCATCTCGCTGTGCAATTCCGGGGTGCTGATCGCCGCGTCGGACACGCTGTTCGCGCTGGTCGAAGCGGTGGGCAATGACAATGCTTCGGGCGAATATTACCTGACCGATGTGGTGGCGCTGGCCCGCGCGCGCGGCCTGTCGGCGGGCGTGGTGCGCTGCGACGAGGCGGAAACGCTGGGCATCAATT
>NZ_JAYKSL010000012.1:0-42658 GCF_035481585.1 Salipiger marinus
CTTGCGCATCTGCATCTGGTGCTGGCGCAGCCCGACCTGCCGCAGCCGCTGCTGCGCGACCGGCTGGCGCTGCGCGCGGCAGAGGCCAGTGTCGCCTTTCAGGGCCGCCGGGAATCTGCGCGCGAGCTGCGCGATGCCCTGCACCTGCTGCGGCCCGGCGATCTGCCCGGCCCGGCGGGCGACAGCTATCAAAGCTGGCGGCGCGCCGTTACGCGCCCCATTTCGGTCGCGGCGCTTCACCGGGCGCTGCCCGATGTCGCGCCCGACCAGCTTGTGCTCTGGCTGGATGCCGGTCAGGGCGGCCCCATCCCGCGCGCGGCGCTGGTGCTGGAAACCGTGCTGGCCGAGGCGCCGCGCGCCGAAGGGGTGGCGCTGATCCTTGCCGATGCCGCGCTGGCGCAGGCTCTGGGCTGGGACCATCTGCTGCCGCTCTTGGCCGCAGGACTGACCGCTGCCGATCTGCGCAAGACGGGCGAGCCGCTGCGGCGCGCCTGCCATCGCGCGGTGACCGCCTCGGCGCAGGAGGCGGCGCGTCTGGCGCAGGAGGTCACGCGCCGGGCCGTGGGGCTGCGGGCCGTGGCGCCGAAGCTGCGGGCGAAACGGGCGGGGGAGGCGGTGGCGCTGTTCCTGTCCCATGATGCGCTGGCGCCCGCTGCCCTGCCGCTGCCGGACCGCGCGGCGCGGCGGCTCTGCGACCGGCTGGTGCAGCTTGGCGTGGTGCGGGAACTCACCGGGCGGGACAGTTTCCGCCTTTACGGGCTCTGATCATGGCGCCAGAGGAGCTTGACCGCGACCTGACCGACCTGCCGGCGGCGCTGCGCTGGCGCGAATGGATGCGCCGGATCGAGGCGGTGCTGTTCGCGAGTGCCGCCCCCGTCGCGCGCGTGGATCTGGCACGTGTCGTGGGGCAGGGGGCGTCCGTCGATCTGCTGATCGAGGATCTGGCCTCCGATCTGGAGGGCCGGTCGTTCGAACTGGCCCGAGTGGCCGATGGCTGGGTGCTGCGCACCCGGGCGGCCTATGCCCCGGCGATCCGCGCCGTAACCACCGCCCGCGACCAGCTTCCGGACCTCAGCGAGTTCGACCTCGCGGTGCTGGCGGCCATCGCCTATCACCAGCCGGTCAGCCGCGACGGGCTGAAGGACATCTTCGGCAAGGAAATCAGCCGCGATCTGATCGGGCGGCTCTCCGCGCGCAACCTGATCGGCACCGGTCCGCGCGAACCGCGCCGGGGCGCGCCCTATACCTTTGTCACGACGGACCGCTTCCTGATGGCCTTCGGGCTGGAAACCCTGCGCGACCTGCCCGACCCCGAACAGCTGGCGGAGGCGGGGCTGTCGCGCGCCTGAGGCGGGTCAGGGCCGGGCCGCGCGCACGCTGCCGCGCCCCACGAATTCGCCGCTGATCAGCACCTTGGTGGCGGGTTCCGGGCGGGTGGCGATCAGCATGTCATCCAGCAGGCGAATGGCCATGGCGCCGATGCGCCGCTTCGGCACCTCCACCGTGCTGAGTGCCGGATCGCTCATGGCACTCATCGGCAGGTTGTCGAACCCGGCGATGGACACGTCTTCGGGGATGCGCAGGCCGCGCTCGCGCAGCGCCTTCATGAAGCCGAAGGCGATCATGTCATTGGCGCAGAAATAGGCCTCCGCCACCTCGCGCCCCTCGGCCAGCTGCCGCAGACCGTCCTGATAGGCGCCGTCCAGCGTCGAATCCACCGACAGGATCAGCGCCTCGTCCGCGGCGAGGCCCAGTGCTGCCATGCCGCGCAGGAAGGCGCTGCGGCGCAGGGCGAAATTGGTCACCTCGGTGTGGCTCGCCACCATGCCGATGCGCCGGAACCCCTGCCCGGCCAGATGGCGCAGCACCGCGAACACCGCCTGATCGTTGTCCATGTCGACAAAGCTGACATCAAGCTGCGGATGATAGGTGTCGATGAACACCATGGGCAGCGGCACACGGGCCAGCACCTGCACCTCCTCCTTGGTCAGTTCGGTGCCAAGGATGACCGCGCCGCGCACGTCGCCCGCGCGCAGCGTGTCGGCGATGCGGTCCACCTCGGTGCCCTCAAAACTTTCGACCTGCAGCGAATAGTCCCGCCGCGTCGCCTCATAGGACATGCCGTCGATGTAATCGGCGATGAAATGGCTGTGGTCGCGGTTCACCGTGTGGCCATGGCGCGCGATCTTCAGAAAGCGCAGCGTGTTGACGGCATCGGGCCGGGTCCGGTCGGTGCGGGGCTTGTATTTCATCTGCCGCATCGCGCTCAGCACGCGCTTGCGGGTCGCCTCTGAAATGTCGCCCTTGCCGTTCAGCACCAGCGAGGCCGTCGCCGCCGAAACCCCGGCCTGTTCCGCCACCTGCCGCAGCGTGACCGGCTTTTTCGCGTCTGTCGTCATGGCGTGCTGCAGATCCCGTGCGGCGTTTGGTGTTTAGTAAACATCTGGCCAAACGCGCCAAAGCGCAAGCAGGAACCCGGCAGAGATCAGACCAGAAAACCTGTTGAGTGCCGCAAAATTGTTTGTTATCGATTTAGTAAATCAAGAATAAGTTTACTAAATCCCAGGGGAGGAGAGGATGCGTAAGCTTGATGGCCGTCTGGTCATTCTGTCCGTGCTTGTGCTGGTCCTGCTGGGTGCGGGCGGCCTTGTGTCAGGCGGCACCTATCTTTCGCTCTTCAACCTGCAATCCATGGCGACTCAGGTGCCCGAGATCGGGCTGCTGGCCATCGGGGTCATGCTAGCCATGTGCGCGGGCAATGGCGGGATCGACCTGTCGGGCATCGCCCTCGCCAATCTGGCGGGGGTGGCCTCGGGCGTGGTGGTCACGCAGTTTGTGTCGGCGACAGAGGCGCCTTGGCTTTTCACGCTTGCCTTTGCCGCCGGGGCGCTGGTGGTGGGCGCGCTTGGCGGGCTGCTGAACGGGATCATCATCGCGCGGCTTGGCATCACGCCGATCCTCTGCACGCTGGGCACGCAGATGCTGTTCACCGGGCTTGCGGTGGTGGTGTCGGACGGGCGGTCGGTGACCATCGGCTCGCCGGACCCGATGTATGAGCTGGGCAATGGCGTGATCCTTGGCGTGCCCTACAGCTTTCTGATCTTTCTGGCCGTGGCGCTGGTGCTGGGGGCGGTGCTGCGCTTTACCCCCTTCGGGATGCGGCTGATGCTGACCGGGGCCAATGCCAAGGCCGCCGATTTCAGCGGCTTTCCGAAAAAGACCATCTTCACCGTGACCTATACCCTGTCCGGCCTGCTGGCGGGCCTGTCCGGGGTCATCATCGCCGCGCGCAACGTCAACGTGAAATGGGATTACGGCACCAGCTACCTGCTGATCGCGATCCTGATCGCGGTCATGGCGGGGGTGCGGCCCGAAGGCGGCTATGGCCGGATCGTCTGCGTCGTGCTGTCGGCGGTGGTGCTGCAGCTGCTGTCCAGCCTGCTGAACTTTATCGGCCTGTCGAATTTTGTGCGGGATTTTGCATGGGGGGCCCTGCTGCTGGGCTTCCTTGCGGTGGGGCGGTTCGGGCTCATCGAAAGCCTTGCCGCCGCAGTTACCTCGGCGCGGTCCCCTCGCGCGTCGAAGGGCTGAGCACGAGGGAACTCTAGGGAGGAGTTGACCATGAAGAAAACCTTGAAACTGGGTGTCGTGGCGGCGCTGCTGGCCTCGGGCGCCACGGCGGCGCTGGCCGAGGGCACCATCACCACCGTCGTCAAGATCAGCGGCATTCCGTGGTTCGACCGCATGGAAACCGGGGTGGAACTGTTCGCAGAACAGAACCCGGAAATGTCCATCAGTCAGGTCGGACCGGCCTCTGCCGACAGCGCGCAGCAGCTGCAGATCGTGCAGGATCTGGTCGCCAAGGGCACCGACGCGCTGGCGGTGGTGCCGATGGATCCGGCGATCCTTGAGGGCATCTTCAAGCGCGCGATGGACCGGGGCACGATCATCGTGACCCACGAGGCCGACAACCAGATGAACACGATGGTCGACGTGGAGGCGTTCGACAATGCCGAATACGGTGCGGCGCTGAACGCGCGGCTGGCAGAGTGCATGGGCGGCGAAGGCAAGTGGACCACCTTCGTGGGCTCGCTGGGCAGCCGCACCCATATGCAGTGGGTCGGCGCGGGCGAGGAGAACGCCAAACAGCATGCGGGCATGGAACTGGTCGATCCGAACAACGAAAGCTTCGACGACGCCAACGGCACCTATGAAAAGGCCAAGGAGATCCTGCGCAAGCATCCCGACATCAAGGGCTTCCAGACCTCTGCGGGCAATGACGTGCTGGGCGTGGGCCGCGCCATCGAAGAGGCCGGGCTTGCAGGCAAGGTCTGTCTGGTGGGCACCGGCCTGCCGAACCCCTCGGCCTCCTATCTGGACAGCGGCGCCATCACCGCCATCGGCTTCTGGGATCCGCAGAAGGCGGGCATGGCGATGAACGCCGTGGCCAAGATGCTGCTGGAGGGCAAGGAGTTGACCGACGGCATGGATCTGGGCGTGGAGGGCTATAACAGCGTGACGCTCAAGGACGGTCCCGGCGAGGGCAAGCTGCTGATCGGCAATGGCATGGTTCTGGCCGACAAGGACACCTACAAGGACTACCTGTTCTGAGGCTGTCTTATCGTGCGGGGGTGCGGCGTGCCGCGCCCCCGGTCTTTCCGATCAAGAGGCGCATTTCCCCGTGACCCAGAGCGATCTTTTGGACCATCCGTTTCTTGAACTGCGTGGCATCCACAAGCGGTTCGGCGGCGTGCACGCGCTGCGCGGCGTCGATCTGACCCTGCGCGCGGGCGAGGCCTATCATCTCTTGGGCGAAAATGGCTGCGGCAAGAGCACGGTCATCAAGATCATGTCCGGCGCCCATGCCCCGAGCGAGGGCGAGATCCTGCTGGACGGCGAGCGGCACGCGGCGCTGAGCCCGATCATGGCGCTGCAGGCCGGGATCGAGACGGTGTATCAGGATCTGTCGCTGCTGCCCAATCTCAGCGTGGCGGAAAACGTGGCGCTTGGCGAACAGCTGGTCGGCGGCGGCGGGCGGATGCTGCGCTGGCTCGACCGGGGCAGGCTGGGCCGGACCGCCGCGCAGGCGCTGCGCGAAGTCGGGCTGGAGCCCACGCGCGCACTGCTGGCAACGCGGGTGTCCGATCTGCCGCTGGCGCTGCGCCAGCGCGTCGCCATCGCCCGCGCCATCGCGCAGGAAGCGCGGCTGGTCATCATGGACGAACCCACGACCTCTCTCACCCGCCACGAGGTGGAAACGCTGATCGAAGTGGTGGGGCGGCTGCGCGCGCAGAATGTCGCGGTGCTGTTCGTCACCCACAAGCTGGAGGAATGTTACCGCATCGGCGGGCAGGCCATCGTGTTCCGCGACGGACAAAGCGTGGCGCAGGGGCCGATCGCGGGCTACAGCCGCTCGGAACTGAGCGAGCTGATGACCGGGCGCGAGATCGAGGCGCGGCGCTACCGCACGGGCCAGCCCGAGGGCGGCGAGCTGCTGCGGCTGGAGGGGCTGGGTTCGGGCGAGGCGTTTCAGGATGTCAGCGCCACGCTGCACCGGGGCGAGATCCTTGGCATCACCGGCCTGTCGGATTCGGGGCGCAACGAACTGGCGCTGGCGCTGGCCGGGCACCGCCAGATCACCGAAGGCCGCGTCAGCATGGATGGCGGCCCGGTGCGGCTCGACACGCCCGCGCAGTCCATCGCACTTGGCATCGGCTATGTGCCCGAGGACCGGCTGGGCGAGGGGCTGTTCATCGAGAAATCCATCCTCGACAACGAGGTGCCGCTGATCCTTGACCGGCTTCTGGGCCCGCTTGGCACCATCGACCGGTCGAAGGCCCGCGCCGCCGCACAGGACATCTCGGCAGAGATGACGCTCAACACCTCCGACATCGACCTGCCTGCGGGGGCGCTCTCGGGCGGCAACCAGCAGCGGGTGCTGATCGGGCGCTGGCTGAGCATCGCACCGCGGCTTCTGGTGCTGCACGGGCCGACGGTGGGCGTGGATGTGGGATCGAAGGACACGATCTATCGCGCGATCCAGTCCATGGCCGAACGCGGCATCGGGCTGATCATCGTGTCCGACGACCTGCCCGAACTGCTGCAGAACTGCGACCGCATCCTTGTGATGACCGCCGGGCGCATCGCCGCCGAGGTGCGCGGCGACGCGGCCTCCGAAGATGACATCTATCAGGCAATGCTGGCCTCCCGTCCGGAGGCTGCGGAATGACCATGACCCGATCCGATCCCCAGACTGCCGCCCGTCCCGGGCTTGCCGAAACCTTCGCCCGCCGTCCCGAACTGGTCAGCCTCTGCCTGCTGGTGGTGATCTGCGTGGCGGTGGCGGTCATCAACCCGGCCTTCCTGTCGCCGGGCTCGCTCATCGACATGGGCCGCGCCTCGGTGGTGACCGGGCTTTTTGCGCTGGGGGTCTTCGCCATCCTCGCGGCGGGGGGCATCGATGTCAGCTTTACCGCCATCGCGGCGCTGACCATGTATGCGCTGACGCTTTTCGTGCTCAATGTCGCGCCGGGCCTGCCCATGGCTGTCATCCTGCTGATCGCGGTGGCGGGCGGCACGGTGCTGGGCGCCATCAACGGCTGGCTCGTGCACACGCTGCGCGTGGCCGCCCTGATCGTCACCATCGGCACGCAATATCTGTTCCGCGGCATCCTGCTGGCCTTCATCGGCACGGTCTGGCTGATGGAACTGCCGCCGCAGATGACCGCCTTCGGCAAGGCCTCGCTGCTGGACTTCACCACCGCCAATGGCGCCACCGTGACGCTGCCGTGGTATTTCCTGATCTTCCCTGCCGCCGCCGTGCTGACATGGCTCATCTTCAACCGCACGCTGATGGGCCGCGCGATCTTTGCCACCGGCGGCAATCCCGAGGTGGCGGCCCGGCTTGGCTATGACCAGCGCACCGTGCATCTGTTCGTCTTTGCCTTTGCGGGCGGGCTCGCCGGGCTTGCGGGCATCGTGCATGTCTGCGCCAACCGCATGGCCAATCCTTTTGACCTCGTGGGCACCGAAATCGGGGTCATCGCGGCGGTGGTGCTGGGCGGCGCGCGCATCACTGGCGGCACCGGCTCGGTCTTCGGCACCGTCACCGGCGTGCTGCTTATCACCGTCGTCAACAACGTGCTGGTGCTGGTGGGCATTCCCTCCACATGGCAGCGCGTCGTGGTCGGTGCCTTCATCCTTCTCGCGGCGGCCTTCTTCGTGACGCGCCGCCGCAAACTGCAATCCCAGATCCGGAAGCAAGCGATATGAAAAAATTCCTCAACACGCCCGAAGCCTTTGTCGACGAGATGCTGGAGGGCATCTATCGCGCGCATCCGCAGGTGACCCATGCCGCAGGCGACCTGCGCTGCTACGTCACCGCCAATCCGGTGCCGGGCAAGGTCGGCATCGTCACCGGCGGCGGGTCGGGGCACCTGCCCACCTTCCTTGGCTTCGTGGGCGAAAACATGCTGGACGGCTGCGCCGTGGGGGGCGTGTTCCAGTCGCCCAGCTCCGACCAGATCCTCGAAGTGACCAAGCATGTCGATCAGGGCGCGGGGGTGCTGTATCTTTACGGCAATTACACCGGCGACATCATGAACTTCGACATGGCGGGCGAACTGGCCGAGCTGGAGGACATCACCACCCGCACCGTCATGGGCAATGACGATGTCGCCTCTTCGGTGGTGGGCGAAGAACACAAGCGGCGCGGCGTGGCGGGGATTTTCTTCCTCTACAAGGCTGCCGGGGCCGCCGCCGCCGAGATGCTGCCGCTCGACGAGGTGGCGCGCATCACCGACAAGGCCCGCGCCCGCACCCGCACCATGGGTGTCGCGCTGTCGCCCTGCATCGTGCCGGAAGTCGGCAAGCCCAGCTTCACCATCGGCGAGAACGAGATGGAGATCGGCATGGGCATCCATGGCGAGCCGGGCATCTCGCGCGAGCCGCTGAAGCCCGCCGACGAGGTGGTGGACGTGATGATGGCGCGCATCTTTGCCGAAACCGACTACAAGAGCGGCGACGAGGTGGCGGTGCTGATCAACGGGCTGGGCGCCACCCCGCTGGAAGAGCTGTATATCCTGTTCCGCCGGGTCTCGATCCTGATGGAAGAGCGCGGCGTGACCATCCGGCACTGCTGGCTGGGGGAGTTTGCCACCTCCATGGAAATGGCGGGGGCCTCGATTTCCGTGCTGCATCTGGATGACGAGCTGGAGCCGCTGCTGGCCAAGCCGGTGCACACGCCGTTCTTCAAACATATCAAGGTGTAAGCCATGGCGATGACCGCAGAGCAGACCCGCGCCTTCTATCCCGCATGGGCGGAGCGTTTTGCCGCCGAACGCGAGGCGCTGATCGCGCTGGATGGCAAGGTGGGCGACAGCGATCTGGGCATCACCATGTCCAAGGGCTTTGCCGCCGCGCGTGACGCGGTGGCAGCGCTGGAGGAGGCCACGATCGCCGGACAGATGAAGGCGGCGGGGGCGGCGCTGGCCAAGGCCGCGCCTTCGACCATGGGCACGCTGATGGCGACAGGGTTCCTGCGCGGCTTCAAGGCGCTGGAAAGTGCCGAGCAGTTCGGCACCCCCGAGGCGGCGACCTTCTGGCGCGCCTATGCCGAAGGTGTGGCGCAGCGCGGCAAGGCGCAGCTTGGCGACAAGACCGTGCTCGACGTGCTCGATCCCATCGCCGCAGCGCTGGAGGCCAGCGGCTCGCCCCTGCCGCAGGCGCTGGACGAGGCGGTGACGGCGGCAGCCGCAGCGCTGGAGGCGACCAAGGACATGGTGGCCCAGCATGGCAAGGCCGCCGCCTTTCAGGAGAAATCGCGCGGCCTTCCCGATGCGGGCGGCACCGTCGCCGTGATGCTGGTGGAAGTGATGCGCGACGTGGCCCACCGCCCGTAAGCCGGGCAGGGACCACGGCAGCTGCCACGAACGCGCGGGCCGCAGGGTCCGCGCGTTTTGCCATGTTCTGCAGCCGCAGCGGCGCCCATGCTGCATGTGCGAAAAGCCTCATCCTGTGATCTGATTCGCTCATGTGGCGGGCCGAAAGCGCGCCTGCTGCCCTGAATGCGCGCGATGACACCTACCTAATGCCCTGAAATGACGCAGTTTTATATACGATGTGAGTTTTTGTTTGCAGAAAGATGAAATTACATCATTCTGGCGCCAAAGAGGGGGAGTCCGATGAGCGAAGCGCACCGCCATCATGCCATTGCCAATCTGCTGGAAGAGCGGCCCTTCGTTTCGGTGAAGGAGCTTCAGCTGATGCTGCGCGTCTCTGCCGCCACCGTGCGCCGCGACATCGACAAGCTCGACGATGCCGGCGTGGCGCGGAAGGTGCATGGCGGGCTCGCGGCGCTTGAAGGCGGGCGCCAGCGCAAGGCGGTGTCGCTGCCCTTTGTCGAAAACCGCGACATCGCGGTGGAGGCAAAGCGCGCCATCGCGGTGGAGGCGTCAAAGCTGGTGCGCGATGGCAGCCTGATCATCGTGCATGGCGGATCCACCTGTTTCGAATTCGGCACCCGCATCGCCAACCGCAATCTGCGCGTCTTCACCAATTCCATGCCGCTGGCCGCCTATCTCAGCGAACAGGGCACCTGCCAGCTGACGGTGGGCGGCGGCGATCTGCACCGCGAACCCGGCATCCTTTATGATCCGGCGCGGGGCGGCTACGAATTCTACGCCGCGCAATTCTATGTCGGCGCGCTGGGGGTCAGCCAGGACGGGCTCTTGGAAAACCACCCGCTGCTGGTGCGCTTCATCAACGACATGTGCGGGCTCGCCAACGAGATCATCGTGCTGGTCGACAGCCGCAAGTTTTCCGAACGCCCGTCCAGCGTGGCGCTGCCGCTGAGCCGGGTGACGCGGCTTATCACCGATGACGGCCTGTCGGACCGCGACGCCGCCATGCTGGAAGAGGAAGGCGTGGCCTTCAGCATCGCGCCAACGGCACGGGGGGCGGCATGACCGAGGCTCAGGGAACCCCGCTTCTGGAAATGCGCGGCATTTCCAAGACCTTCGGCCCGGTGCGGGCGCTGGCCGACGTGTCGCTGACCGTCTGGCCCGGCGAGGTGCACGCCCTGATGGGGGAAAACGGCGCGGGCAAGTCGACACTGATGAAGGTGCTGTCGGGCGCCTATGTCGCCGACCGCGGCGGCGAGGTGCGGGTGGATGGCGTGCCGGTGCCGACGGGGGATCCGAAACAGGCCCGCGCGCGCGGCATCGCGGTGATCTATCAGGAACTGTCGCTGGCCCCGAACCTGAGCGTGGCCGAAAACATCTTTCTGGGGCGCGAACCCTCTGCCGGCGGGCTGGTGAACCGGGCGCGCATGTATGACCGCGCCCGTCCGGTGCTGCGGCGGCTTGGCGTGGATTTTGGCCCGGAAACCCGGGTCGCGGGCCTGTCTCTGGGCGAGCGGCAGCTGGTGGAGATCGCCCGCGCGCTGGCCTCGGACGCGCGGATCATCGTCATGGACGAACCCACCACCTCGCTGTCCAGCCGCGAGACGGAAAAGCTGTTCGAGGTGATCACGGCACTGACCGGGCAGGGCATCGCCATCATCTATATCAGCCACCGCATGGACGAGGTGTATCGCCTGTCCGACCGCTGTTCGGTGCTGCGCGACGGCAGCTATGTCGGCACGCTGGACCGCGACGAGCTGTCGGCGCGCAAGCTGGTGGCGATGATGGTTGGGCGCGATCTCAGCTCGTTCTACAAGAAGGACCATGTGGCCAGCGAAGGCGCCCGCAACGTGGTGCTGAAGGTGGAGGGCATGTCGGATGGCAGGCTGGTGAAGGACTGCAGCTTCGAGGTGCACGAGGGCGAGGTGCTGGGCATCTCGGGCCTTGTCGGGTCGGGGCGGACGGAACTGGCGCGGCTGATCTATGGCGCCGATCCCGCCAGCGCAGGCCGGGTGTGGCTGAACGGCACCGACGTGACGCCGCGCAGCCCGCGCGCGGCGCTGGATCACGGCATCGTCTACCTGACCGAGGACCGCAAGTCGCTGGGCCTGTTTCTGGACATGACAATTCAGGAAAACATCTCCATGTGCGTTCTGGAAAAGGATGCAGGGACGGCGGGCACGCTGAATTTCCGCGCAGCGGCCAGCCGCGCGGCCTCGGCCATCAAGAACCTCGCCATCAAGACCCCTTCGGCGAAGCTGCCCGTCGGGGCGCTGTCGGGCGGCAACCAGCAGAAGGTGCTGCTGGCGCGCCTCTTGGAGGCCAAGCCCCGGGTCGTGATCCTCGACGAGCCGACGCGCGGCGTCGATGTGGGCGCAAAATCCGAGATTTACCGGCTGATCGACCAACTGGCCCGCGAGGGGCTGGCGGTGGTGATGATCTCGTCCGAACTGCCCGAGATCGTGGGCGTCGCGGACCGGGTGCTGGTCATGCGCGAGGGTCGGATCGTGGGCGAGGTCCGCGCCGCCCCCGGTCGTCCGGTGGAACAGGAAGAGATCATGACGCTGTCGACGGGAGCCGCCGCCTGACGGCAGCCCCGCGACCGCAAGGGAGGAAAGAATGAGCGACGCGCAAGAGGGAACCGGGGCGGCCAAGTCCGGCGGCACCGCCGCCCGGATGAAAGGCGCCGTCATGGCGATGGGGATGCTGCCGGTGCTGATCCTGCTGGCCATCGGCTTCGAGCTGATGACCGGCAAGTTCCTGTCGGTGAACAACCTGTCCATCGTGACGCAGCAGGCCTCCATCAACGTGGTGCTGGCGGCGGGCATGACCTTCGTCATCCTGACCGGCGGGATCGACCTGTCGGTGGGCGCGGTGCTGGCGGCCTCGGCCATGGCGGCGGTCAGCATGTCGCTGATCCCCGATCTGGGGCTGCTCGGCATTCCGGCGGGGCTGGCCGTGGGGCTGGTCTTTGGCCTCGCCAATGGCTGCCTCATCGCCTTTCTCGGCCTGCCGCCCTTCATCGTCACGCTGGGCTCGCTGACCGCCGTGCGCGGCGTGGCCCGGCTGATGGGGGATGACACGACGGTGTTCAACGCCGATCTGCCCTTTGAATTCATCGGCAACGGCACGCTGTTCGGGGTGCCATGGCTGGCGATCTTTGCCCTGATCACCGTGGTGGTGTCGTGGTTCATCCTGCGCCGCACCGTGCTGGGCACATGGATCTATGCCGTGGGTGGCAACCCCGAGGCGGCGCGGCTTACCGGCATCAAGGTCAGCCTCGTGCTGCTCTTCGTCTATGCCATGTCGGGCCTGCTGTCGGGTCTGGGCGGGGTCATGTCGGCGGCACGGCTTTACGCGGCCAACGGGCTGCAGCTGGGTCAGGCCTACGAGCTGGACGCGATCGCGGCGGTGATCCTTGGCGGCACCTCCTTTGTCGGCGGGGTGGGGTCGATCTGGGGCACGCTGATCGGCGCGCTGATCATCGCGGTGCTGTCCAACGGGCTGATCCTGACCGGCGTCTCCGACATCTGGCAGTTCATCATCAAGGGGCTGGTCATCATCGCCGCCGTGGCGCTGGACCGCTACCGGCTCAAAGGCGGGGCGCGGACCTGACCGGTCTGCCCCTGGAACACGCTCACGCATCATAGGGAGGAAACCATGCGTAAGATCACCACATTGCTGACGACCGCGACCTGCGCGGCGCTGCTGGCCGCAGGCGGCGCGCAGGCTCAGGACAAGAAACTGGAAAGCATCGGCATTTCGGTCGGCCTGCTGGGCAACCCGTTCTTTGTCGCCACCATCAAGGGCATCGAGGACCGCGCCCGCGAGATCAATCCCGACGTGCAGGTGACCTCGGTCTCGGCGGATTACGACCTGAACAAGCAGGCCAGCCAGATCGACAACTTCATCGCGGCGGAGGTGGACATCATCATGCTGAACGCGGTGGATGCCAATGCCATCGCCCCGGCGGTGAAGCGTGCCAAGGCGGCGGGCATCGTGGTCGCGGCCTTTGACGTGTCCGCCCCCGGTGCCGATGTCACCGTGATGACCGACAACGTCGATGCCGGGCGCAAGGCCTGCCAGTATATCGTCGACAACCTCGAAGGCGGGGCAGGCGACGTGGTCATCATCAACGGGCCGCAAAGCTCGTCGATCATCGACCGGGTGGCGGGCTGTCAGGAGGTGTTCAGCGCCCATGACGGCATCAACGTGCTGTCGGACGACCAGAACGGGCAGGCCTCGCGCGATGGCGGGCTGGACGTGATGCAGGGCATCCTGACCCGCTATGACCATATCGACGGCGTCTTCGCCATCAACGACCCGACCGCAGTTGGCGCGGCACTGGCGGCCAAGCAGCTGGGGCGCGACGAGTTCATCATCACCGGCGTCGATGGCGCCCCGGTGATCGAGGACGAACTGTCCAAAGGCGACGGCTCGCTCATCAAGGCTTCCGCCTCGCAGGATCCGTATGTGATGGCGGGCGAGGCGCTGAAGATGGGCTATGACGTGTTCATGGGCAACACCCCGGCAGAAGACACCGTGCTGCTGGAGCCGGAACTGATCACCGCCGACAATCTTGAAGGCTATCAGGGCTGGACCGACCCGCGCTGATCGCTTCCCCGGACGGTGCCCTGCGGGGCGCCGTCCCTCTCCGGACAGAGGTCCGGACCCCCGGACGTGACAAACCACGAGGAGCAGCGATGACGCTTGCCGCACTCAGACAGGCTGTTCTTGATGCCAATCTCGCCACCGTGCAGCACGGGCTGGTCAAGGCGACCTTCGGCAATGCCAGCGGCATCGACCGCGCCTCGGGACGCATCGCCATCAAGCCGTCGGGCGTGCCCTATGACGACATGACGCCGGACCATATGGTCATCACCGATCTGGACGGCGGCACGCTGGACAACAGATACCGCCCGTCTTCGGATCTGGACACGCATCTGGTGCTTTACCGCGCCTTTCCCACCATCGGCGCGATCATCCACACCCATTCCACCTATGCCACGATCATGGCGCAGGCCCGGCGCCCGATCCCGCCGCTTGGCACCACCCATGCCGATTACTTCCACGGCACCATCCCGGTGACCCGCGACCTGACCCCCGAAGAGATCACCTCGCGCTATGTGGAGGCGACGGGCGAGGTCATCGTCGAGACGGTAGGGGCGGGCGATCCGCTGGCGATCCCGGCGGTGCTTGTGGCGGGGCATGGCCCCTTTGTCTGGGGCCGCGATCCCGAAGAGGCGGTGCTGAACGCGCTGATCCTTGAAGAAGTGGCAAAAATGGCGTGGCATGGCGCCGCGCTGGAGGCATCGCCGCCGCCGATCTCGCAGGCGCTGCTGGACCGCCACTTCCTGCGCAAACACGGGGCGAACGCCACTTACGGGCAGTAGACGCTGCCACAGATGTCAAGGGAGGAGCCGTCGATGCCACTGGTCGCCGGAGCAGATTTCGGCACGCTCAGCGTGCGGGTCACCATCATGGACACCCAAAGCGGCGAGATCCGCGGATCCGCCTCTGCGGGCTACCCGCTGCACCGCGATCCCACCGATCCGCTGGTCGCGCGGCAGTCGCATGACGACCAGATGGAGGCGCTGTGCCGCGCCATGCGGCAGGCCATCGACGCGGCGGGGATCGACGGCGAAAAGATCGCCGCCTTTGCCGCCGACACCACCGGATCGAGCGTGATCCCGCTCGACGACCGGCTGCAGCCCTTGGCGGACTATTACCTGTGGTGCGATCACACCGCCCATGCCGAGGCCGCCGAGATCACCGCCCGCGCCCGCGAGGACGGGATCGAGGCCATCGACTGGTGCGGCGGCACCTACAGCCACGAATGGGGCTATTCCAAGCTGCTGCATTTCCTGCGCCATAATCCCGGCCTGCGCGACCGCGTGGCCACGGCGGCGGAAAACTGCGACATGATCGCGGCCACGCTCTGCGGCATCACCTCTCCGGCGGACATGCCGCGCAGCATCTGCGCCATGGGGCATAAATGGATGTGGGGGGAGCGCTGGGGCGGGCTGCCGCCGCAGGAGTTCCTGTCCCGCGTCGATCCGCTGCTCGACGGGATCAACGACCGCATCACCGGGCGCTGGGGCCATTCGCTGCAGCAGGCCGGGCGGCTTGGCGCCGACTGGGCCGGGCGGATGGGGCTGGCGGCGGGCATTCCGCTGCCCTTCGGCGCCTTTGACGCGCATTGGGATGCGGTCGGCACCGGCTGTGCTGCGGGGGATGTGGTCAATGTGGTGGGCACCTCCACCTGCATCATCGCGCTGGCCGATCCGGCCAGCGGTCCGGTGCCCGGCATCTGCGGCGCGGTGCCCGGCAGCGTCGTGCCCGGGGTCATCGGGGTCGAGGCGGGGCAGTCCGCCACGGGCGATCTGTTCGAGGCCATCGCGCGGCGCGCGGGCACCGATGTGGCCAGCCTCTGCGCGGGGCTGGAAAACTACGGCCCCGGCGCCAGCGGCCTGATGCGCCTGCCTTGGGACAATGGCGACCGCACCGTGCTGGTGCGTCCCGATCTGGGTGGCATCACGCTGGGCTGGGATCTGGCGCATGGCCCCGCCGACGAGATGCACGCCGCCATCGAAGGCATGGCGCTGCATGTCAGCCTCATCATCGACCGGATGCGGTCGGGGGGTGCCGAATTCACCCGGGTGATCAACGCGGGCGGCATCCCGCAGAAAAATGACGTGCTGAACCAGATCTATGCCGATGTGCTGCAGCGCGAGGTGCATGTGCCGCAGCGCTCGCCGGTGGGGGTGGGGGCCTGCATCTTCGCCGCCATGGCGGCAGGGGCTTTCCCCGATCTGGCTACGGCGCAGGCCGCCATGTGCCCGCCGATGCGCGTCTTTGCACCCCGGCCCGAGCGGGCGGCGGCCTATGCCGAGCTGTCTGGCATGTTCCGCGACGTCTATCAGGCGTTTGGCGCGGGCGAGCCCTGCGATCTGGGCCGGGTGCTGCCGACGCTGCGCCGCTTCCGCCTGGGCCACTGAGACTGGGGCGCGCGGCGGTCAGAGCAGGGCGGCCTTTTCCGGCACGGCGTTCCAGTAGCCGTCCTGTATGACGCGGCGCATCGCCTCGCGCGCCTCCTGCGGCGCGCCAGAGGCGATGGCGGCCACGATGGCGCGGTGGCTCTGCGCCACCTTCTCGCGCCGGTCCGACAGCGCCGCCCCCTGATCCGACAGGAACAGCGAATAAAGCGCTGTCTGCACCAGATCGCCCAGCGACTGCAGGAACCGGTTGCCCGAGAGCCGCAGCACCTCCTTGTGGAATTCGTAATCGGCCAGCGCAAAATCGGCGCGGCTGTCGGCGCGGGCCAGATCGTCGCAAAGCTCGTAAAGCTGCGCGCAGGCGATGCGGTTGGTCCGTGCGGCGGCCTGAGCGGCGGCGGCGGGTTCAAAGATCATGCGGATTTCGAACAGTTCCTCGTAGAAGCGCGTCGGGTTCTTGACCGTGGCATGCCAGCGCATCACGTCCTGATCGAACATCGTCCATTCATTGGCGGGCCGGACATGGGTGCCGACCTTGGCCTTGGACTGGATCAGCCCCTTGGCGATCAGGGTTTTCTTGGCCTCGCGCACGACGGTGCGCGAGACGCCGAACATCTCGCACAGGTCGGGATCCAGCGGGATCATGGTTTCCGGCGGGTATTCGCCCGCGACGATGGCGCGGCCCAGCTGATCCACAACAAAGGCCGTGTGGTTGGAGGCGCGTTCGCCCCCGCCCCCCGCCTGCACCAGCGTCATGAGGGAGCGGCGGAGCCAGTCGCTGTTCGTCGTCTTGCCTGCGTTGCCCAAGTCAGCCCTTTCTGGAGGAGGATGAACGCGAAAAGCAGCCCTCCGATCACGATCTTTGTCCACCAGCTGGACAGTGTCCCGTCGAACACGATGTAGGTCTGGATCAGGCCCATGATGAGGATGCCGAAGAAGGTGCCCGCCACAAAGCCGTAACCTCCGGTCAGCAGGGTTCCCCCGATCACCACGGCGGCGATCGCGTCCAGCTCCACGCCAACGGTGGCCAGCGAATAGCCGGCGGAGGTATAGAGCGAGAAGACGATGCCGGAAAGCCCCGCCAGCCCCCCCGAAATGGCATAGGTGCAGATGGTGGTGGAGGCGAGCGGCACGCCCATCAGCCGCGCGGTCTGTTCGCCGCCGCCAAGCGCATAGACGTTCTGGCCGAAGCGGGTGCGATGCGCCACCACGATGCCCACAAGGAAGGTCAGCACCATGACCCCGCCGATCAGCCGGAACCGCCCGCCTGACGGATCGCGCCAGTACAGCCCCTGCAGCGTGTCGTAGAATTCATGGGTGATGGGCACGGATTCCGTCGACAGCACATAGGCGGCGCCGCGCGCAAGGAACATGCCCGCCAGTGTCACGATGAAGGGCGGCATTTCTAGGTAATGGATCAGCGCCCCCATGATGGCGCCAAAGACGGTGGCGATGACCAGCGCCAGCGCAAAGGCCATGAGCGGGTGCATCTGCGTGTCCCGCAGCACCACGGCAAGGAACACGCCGGTAAAGGCGATGACCGATCCGATGGACAGGTCAATGCCGCCCGACAGGATGACAAAGGTCATGCCGACCGCCGCGATCCCCAGAAAGGCATTGTCGGTCAGCAGGTTGGCCACCACGCGGGTGGACAGCATCGCCGGATAGGCCGAAGCGCAGAGCGCGAAGGCCAGCACGAAGGTGGCGAGCGTGACCAGAAGCGGCAGATGGGTCGAGCGGATCATCGCGCCGCCTCCTTCTTGCGTTTGGGCAGGGTGTCCGCGGCCCCGGGGCGCGGCTGCGGCTGCGGACCCGCCGCGCGCAGCATGTAAAGCAGATAGCCGATGCGCGGCGACTGGATGACGAGGATGGCGAGGATCAGCAGCGCCTTGATGACAAGGTTGAATTCCGGCGGCAGCCCCGACAGCAGGATGACCGAATTGATGCTCTGGATGATCATGGCCCCCAAGAGCGAGGCGAGGATCGAAAATCGCCCCCCCAGCAGGGAATTGCCGCCGATCACCACGGCAAGGATCGCGTCAAGCTCCAGCCACAGCCCGGCATTGTTGGCATCCGCGCCCTTGATGTCGGCGGCCACGATGACCCCCGCCAGCGCCGCGCAGAGCCCCGACACAAGATAGACGCAGATCAGCAGCACCCGGCTGTTGATCCCCGCCAGCCGCGAGGAGCGTTCGTTGATGCCGATGGCCTCGATCAGCATGCCAAGTGCCGTGCGCCGCACCAGCGTGATGGCCACGGCCCCCAGCGTCACCCAGATCAGGATCGGCGTGGGCATGCCCAGCACCGTGCCCGCGCCCAGATGGATCAGGCCCTCGTTCATGAAGGTCAGGATGCGGCCTTCGGTGATCAGCTGCGCGATGCCGCGCCCGGCCACCATCAGCACCAGCGTGGCGACGATGGGCTGGATGCGCAGCACTGCCACCAGCACGCCGTTCCAGAGCCCGCACATTCCCCCGGCCAGCAGTGCTGCCAGCAGGGCGGTGCCCCAGCCATGCCCCTCCACCACCATGGAGGCGGCGACGGCCCCCGCCACCGCCATGACCGTGCCCACCGACAGGTCGATGCCGCGCGTGGCGATGACCAGCGTCATGCCGATGCACAAAAGCGCCACCGGCGCGCCCCGGTTCAGCACGTCGATCAGGTTGCCGAAAAGACGGCCATTGCGGAAATCGATATGGAAGAAATCCGGAAAGATCAGCACGTTCAGCAGCAGGGCAATGGCAAGGATGACCAGCTGCGGGGCGATCCGGCGCAGGATCGCGGATTTGGGACCGGGCATCAGACAGGCTCCGCATGGGGGTGGGGATCGTCGGCGATGGCCTGCACGATCGTGTCGGGGGTGATCTGGTCGCCGGTCAGTTCGCAGATCTGCACGCGGTCGCGCAGCACCACCACCCGGGTGGAATAGGCCACCAGCTCTTCTAGTTCGGAACTGGCGACCAGCAGCGCCATGCCATCGGCGCGCAGCTGGTCGATCAGCGCGATGATCTCGGCATGGGCGCCCACGTCGATGCCGCGCGTGGGCTCGTCAAGGATCAGGAAGGCCGGGTTGGTGGCCAGCCAGCGCGCCAGCAGCGCCTTCTGCTGGTTGCCGCCCGACAGCAGCCGGATCGGCGTGTCGAGGCTGGCGAGCCGGATGTCCAGCGCGCGCACGTAACGGTCGGCGATCTCGGTCACCTTGGCGCGGGGGATCGGGCGCATCCAGCCCTGCCGCGCCTGCAGCGCAAGGATGATGTTGTCGCGCACCGACAGGTCGCCGACGATGCCTTCGGACTTGCGGTCCTCGGGGCACAGCGCAAAGCCATGCGCCACGGCATCGCGCGGGGTGCGGATGGTGATGTCGGTGCCGCGCAGGCGGATCCGGCCCTGATCGGGCATCACCGCGCCAAAGATCACGTTGGCGGTTTCGGTGCGGCCCGATCCCAGCAGCCCGGCAAGCCCCACCACCTCGCCTTCGTGGATGTCCAGCGAGAAGGGTTCGATCATGCCGCGCCGCCCCAGATCCGCGACCTGCACCAGCGGCTTGCCGACCGTGCCGGTCTTCTTGCTGTGCACCCGCGCTTCCAGCTGGCGGCCCAGCATCATGGTGATGACCTCGCGGCGGGACACCTCGGCCAGCGCGCAGTCGCCCACCACCCGGCCATTGCGCAGGATCGTGGCGCGGTCGCAGATCTCGAAGACCTGATCCAGAAAATGCGTGATGAAAACGATGGCAAGCCCGCGCGCCTTCAGCTGCCGGATCACCGAGAACAGCAGCGCCACCTCGTCGCGGTCAAGGCTGGCGGTGGGTTCGTCAAGGATCAGCACCTTGCCCGACATGTCCACCGCGCGGGCGATGGCCACCACCTGCTGCACCGCCACGGAATAGGCGGTCAGCGGTTCGGTCGGGTCGATCTTCAGCCCGTAGCCCGCCAGCGTCTCCCGCGCCATCGCGTTCATCCGGCGGCGCGAGACGAAGCCGCCGCGCAGCGGCTGGCGGCCCAGAAACAGGTTCTCCGCCACCGTCAGGTTGGGCAGCAGGTTCACCTCCTGATAGACGGTGCCGATGCCCAGCTTCTGGCTGGCGGCGGTGGAGGCGGGATTGATCGGCGCCCCGTCCAGCAGCAGCGTGCCCGCGTCGCGCTGATAGGCGCCGGTCAGGCATTTGATCAGCGTGGATTTTCCCGCGCCATTTTCGCCCAGAAGGGCGTGCACCTCGCCGGGATTCAGCCGCAGCTCCACGTCATCCAGCGCGATGGTGCCCGGAAAGAATTTCGAGATGCCCCGCGCGTGCAGCACCGGGCGGACAGGATCTGTCATGATATACCCTCACCGGATGGGGCTTGCAGGCAGAAGAACAACGGCCCGGCGGAACCGGGCCATCGGGCCGGAGGCGAGTGCGCCCCCGGCCCGGACGGGCCTCAGTAGCCCAGGTTCTTCTTCTCTTCATACACCGCCTGATTGTCGTCGGCTGCGGTGTAAAGCTTCGACTCGGTCTGGATCCATTTGGCGGGTTCGGTGCCATTGGCCAGATACGCCTCCAGCGCGTCCAGCGCCGGGCCTGCCATGTTCGGCGTCAGTTCGATGGTGGCGTTCATCTCGCCATTGGCGATGGCCAGATGCGCGTCGGGCACCGCGTCGATGGCGACGATCTTGATGTCCTCGCCGGGCTTCAGCCCTGCTTCCTTGATCGCCTGAATGGCGCCAACGGCCATGTCGTCGTTATGCGCGTAAAGCGCGCAGATCGTGTCGCCCCCCTCGGCCTTGAGGAAGCTTTCCATCACGACCTTGCCCTGCGCGCGGGTGAAGTCGCCGGTCTGGCTGCGCACGATTTCCAGATTGTCCTGCCCGGCGATGCCTTCTTCGAAGCCCTTCTTGCGGTCGATGGCGGGCGAGGATCCGGTGGTGCCCTGCAGCTCGACGATGCGGCAGTCTTCGCCTGCCATTTCCTCGGCCAGCCATTCGCCCGCGACCCGGCCCTCATGCACCAGATCCGAGGTGACGGCGGTCAGATACAGATCTTCGGGCGCGTCCACGGTGCGGTCCAGCAGCACCACGGGAATCTCGGCGTCCTTCGCCTCTTCCAGCACCTCGTCCCAGCCGGTCGCGACCACGGGCGCCAGCAGGATCGCATCGACGCCCTGCGCGATGAAGCCCCGGATGGCCTTGATCTGGTTTTCCTGCTTCTGCTGGGCATCCGCGAATTTCAGCTCGATGCCCCGGCTCTCGGCTTCCTGCCGCGTCACCGTGGTTTCGGCGGCGCGCCAGCCGGATTCCGACCCGATCTGGCTGAACCCGATGGTCATGTCCGCAGCCAGCAGCGCGCCGGGCGACAGGACGAGCACGCTCGCCAGCAATGTTGCTTTGAGTGTCATGTTTTTCCTCCCTGACGGAGCAACCTCCCGCTCCATGGAGTTCATTAAGTAATACTTTATTAGTTTTGTAAACGCTCTTGTCACAGATCCGTGCAAGCGCCCGGAAAGCAATGGCTTGCCGGGCCGCCCGGGCAGGGCAGCGGCGAATCAAGGGGGGAGTATGGGAGGGAAAAGGGCGCTCAGGCCCCGGCGATCAGCAGGATGCCATCGGCGATCAGCGCGGGCTTGGTCTGGTCCTCGATCTCGATCACCGACTGCAGCGCGATGCGGGCGCCTTGGCCCTTTGGCGTGACCTCGCCCACCTGCTGCCGCAGCCGGATCCGGGCGCCGATCGGCACCGGCGCGGTAAAGCGCACCCGGTCATAGCCATAGGTCAGCCCGGCACCGCGCGCCTCGATCCGGAACAGCTGCCGCTGCAGCCTGGGGATCAGCGACAGCACGAACAGGCCATGCGCGATGGTCCGGCCCCCGGGCTGTTCACGCGCCGCCCGCGCGGCATCGACATGGATCCAGTGATCGTCGCCGGACAGATCAGCAAAGGCGGTGATCTGGGCCTGCGTGATTTCGGTCCAGCCGGTCACGCCAAGGCTCTGGCCCCGGTGCGCGGCCATGTCCAGCGGGGTCTCTACGACGATCATGGGGCTTTCCTTCCTAAAAGATGAAAGAATCATATTTACAATTTTTACCTTGCACAAGCCTCTCCCCTTGTGGATGTTCGGGCCGGAATCGAGGGAGGAAGCAGGATGACCGGAAACCTTGGACATCTCCGGGTGCTGGATCTGAGCCGCGTCTTTGCGGGGCCATGGGCCGCGCAGATGCTGGCGGATTTTGGCGCCGATGTCGTCAAGCTGGAACATGTGGCGGGCGGGGATGACGTGCGCCGCATGGGGGTGCCGCATCTGGGGCCGGACGGCGTGCCGTCGGGGGAAAGCTCCAGCTTTCTGGCGATGAACCGGGGCAAGCGGTCGGTCGCGCTGGATCTGAAATCCGCCGAGGGGCAGCAGATCGCGCGCCAGCTGATCGCGGGCGCCGATGTGCTGATCGAGAATTTCAAGACCGGCACGCTGGCCCGCATGGGGCTGGATTACCAGAGCGTCGCGCAGCTGAACCCCCGGCTGATCTACTGTTCGATCACCGGCTTCGGCCAGACCGGCCCGATGGCGCATCTGCCCGGATATGACCCGATCTTTCAGGCGATGAGCGGCCTTCTGAGCATGACCGGCAGCCCCGAGGACCAGCCCGGCGGCGGGCCCGCGCTGGTGGGCTATTCCATTTCCGACATCACCGCCGGGCAATATGCGGTCGCGGCCATCCTTGCGGCGCTGGCGCATCGCGACGCGGTGTCGGGCGAGGGGCAGTTCATCGACATCGCGCTTCTGGACACGCAGATCCACGCGGCCTCGCATATGGCGATGAATTACCTCTCCTCCGGCAGGCTGCCGCATCGCAACGGCACCGCCTCGCAGATCACCTGCCCGTGGCAGGCCTTTGACTGTGCCGACCGCCCGATCATGATCGCCATCGGCAATGACCCGCAGTTCCGCCGCTTTGCCGAGTATCTGGGGCTAGAGGGCGTGGCGGATGACGCGCGTTATGCCACCAACCTTGCTCGGCTGCAGAATGCCGACAGCCTGATCCCGATGATCGCGGCGCGGCTGGCGGAGAAATCCGCCGATGCCGCCCATGCCGAGCTTGAGGCGATCGGCATTCCCGCCGGGCCGCTCAATTCCATCGAGGACATGCTGCAGATGCCGCAGGTTCAGGCGCGGGGGCTGCTGAAGCAGATGGACCACCCCACCGCCGGGCGCATGTCCTATATCGACAATCCGGTGCGCTTTTCGGGGGCGCCCCCGGCTGACCGCCGACCGCCGCCGCTATTTGCCGAACATACCGACGAGGTGCTGCGCGATCTGGGTCTGACCGAGGACCGCATCGCCGATCTGCGCGCGCAAGGCGCGATCCGATGACGGGGGCAGGCATGGACGACTGGATCGAAAACAGCCGCATGATCCTTGACAGCGCGCGGGCCATCGTGCCCGCCGACGGGGCGCTGGCGCGCATCCGCGGGCTGCGCGGGCAGGGGCCGGGCTTTGATCCCGCGATGGTGGCAGAGGCGGGCGGGCTCGGGCTTTACCTGATGCGCGTGCCCGAGGCGGCGGGCGGGCTGGGGCTTGGCCTGCGCGAAACCTGCGCGCTGATGCGCCTGCTGGGGGAGGGGCTGGTGCCCGAACCGATTGGCGCCACGATCATGGCGGGCGCGCTGCTGGGGCAGGCTTTGCCGGAGCAGGCGGCCAGCGGTGATGCGGTGATGGTTCCCGCATGGCAGGACAGTCCCGGCAGGCTGGACTGGCAGGGCGGCGCCGAGGGCGGGCGGCTGTCGGGGCGCAAATGCGCCATTCCGGGGGCAGGTGGCGCCGATCTGATCGCGGTGCTGACCGGGGCGGGCGTGGCCGTGGTGCCGCGCGACGCGCCCGGCGTCACGCTGCATCTGGAAGAGACGTTGGATGGCGGGCAGATGGCCACGCTGCAGCTCGACGGGGTGCGGGCCGACCTGCATCCCTGTCCCGGCGCGCAGGCGGTGGTGCAGGATGCGGCGCTGGCCCATGCCGCCTATCTGCTGGGCCTGTCGGAGCGCGCCTTTGCCCTGACGCTGGATTATCTGCGGATCCGCGAACAGTTCGGGCGCCCCATCGGCAGCTTTCAGGCGCTGCAGCACCGCGCCACCGATCTGAAAATCCGCATCGAACTGCTGCGCGCGGCTGTAGAGGCTACCGCAGCCCGCATCGATCTTGGCGCGGATCCAACGCTCCGCGCTCGCGACACCGACCGCTGCCTGCTGCGCGCGGCGGAAGCGGCGCTGCTGGTCTCGCGCGAGGCAGTGCAGATGCATGGCGCCATGGGCATCACCGACGAGGCCGATATCGGCCTTTTCGTGCGCAAGGCGATGACGCTGGCCCATCTGTTCGGAGCGCCTGCCGCGATCCGGGCCCGGCTGGCGCAGGGACTGGAGGCTGCGGCATGACCCCCGATTACACTGCGATGAGCGATGCGGAGTTCCGCGCCCTGATCCGGGATTTTGTCGAGACGGAGTATCCCGACATCCCGCGCTTTCCGCTGGAGCGGCTGCACTGGGACGTGGTGAAACCGTGGTATCTGAAGCTGTCGCAGCGCGGCTTTCTGTGCCCGACATGGCCGGTGGACCGGGGCGGCATGGGGCTGACCGCAGCCAAGCATCTGATCATGGTGGAGGAACTGGAACGCTTCGGCGCCGCCCGCGTGCATGACATCGGCCCGGTCATGCTGGGCCCCCTGCTGCTGAAATATGGCACCGAAGCGCAGAAGGACCATTTCCTGCCGCGCATCCTGTCGGGCGAACATGTCTGGGCGCAGGGCTATTCCGAACCGGGGGCGGGATCCGATCTTGCCGCCGTGCGCTGCGAGGCGGTGCAGCAGGGCGGGGACTGGGTCATCAACGGCCAGAAGACATGGACCACGCTTGGCATGGATGCCAACTGGATCTTCATCCTCGCCCGCACCGACAAGACCGTGAAGAAGCAGGCCGGGATCAGCTTCCTGCTGGTGCCCATGGACGCGCCCGGCGTCAGCACCCGCAACATCCTCAACCTGTCCGGCGAGGCGGAGTTCTGCGAGGTGTTCTTTGACGACGTGCGGGTGCCGCTGGATCACATCGTGGGCGAGGTCAATCAGGGCTGGACCGCCGCCAAGGCGCTGTTGGGGCATGAACGGGTCTTCATCGGCGCGCCGCGCCTGTCGGCCAGCGCGCTGGCGCGGCTGGAACATCTGGCCCGGCATATGGGGCAGTGGTCCGATCCGGTGTTCCGCGACCGGTTCGTGGCGCTGCGCTGCGACGTGCTGGACTTGGGCGATCTGTTCCAGACCTATCTGGACCGGCTGCGCGACGGCACAGAGATCGGGGCGGATGTCGCCATGCTGAAGGTCTTCCAGTCCGAACTGTATCAGCGCATCTCGGATCTGACGATGGAGGTGGCAGGCCCCGCCTCTGGCCTGCGCCATCCGCCACAGGGCGACCGGCGGCTGCATGCCGCCGCCACCTATCTGTCGGCGCGTCCGGTGACGATCTTTGGCGGCTCCACCGAGATCCTGCGCAACGTGCTGGCCCGGGCGGTTCTGGGCCTGCCGGGCTGACACAAGTTTCATTGAATCATAGAATTGACTTTTCAATTCATATGACCCAGCATCGGATCTGCGCGACCCTGCCGGGGTCGCGCCCATTCCGGGCAACGGACGTAAAGGGAGGATCTCGTTTGTTTCGCTCAACCATCCTGAAGACCGCGGCACTGGCCGCGGCCCTGGTCTGTGGTCAGGCAGCTTTCGCGGAGGAGGTGACGCTGCCACGCACCATGATCTGGACATCCTACGATCTGGGATCCAGCGGCTATGTCGAGGCTTCGGCCATGGCGGATGCGCTGGACAAGCAGTTCGGCACCACCATCCGCCTTACGCCATCGGGCACCGCCATCGGGCGGCTGCTGCCGCTGGTGCGCGGGCGCGCCAGCTACGGGCTGATGGGCAATGAAATCCTGTTCGCCTCTGATGCGAGCTATGAATTTGCGGCGCGCGACTGGGGCCCGCAGGATCTGCGCGTGCTGCTGGGACGTCCGGCGGGTGTGGGGCTGGTCGCGGGCGGGGATACCGACATCGAGACCCCGGCGGATCTGCCCGGCGTCAGTGTCGGTTTCGTGGAGGCAAGCCCCTCGACCACGCTCAACACCGAGGCGGCGCTGGCCTTTGCCGGGCTGACGCCCGATGACGTGGAAAAGATCATGTATCCCGGCTATGGCGCCATGCTTGCGGCCTTTGTCGCGGGCGAGGTCGATGTGGTGCCGGTGACGCCCGCCGTGGCCGCGCTGCGCGAGGCCGAGGCGGGGCGCGGCTTCCGCTGGCTCGACATGCCGGGCGAGGATACCGAAGGCTGGGCTCGCATCAGCGACCGATCCAGCCTGTTCCAGCCGCGGACCATCACCGTGGGCGCGGGCATTTCCGAAGACAATCCCGCCCAGCTGATGGGCTACAGCTATCCGCAGATCACCGCGCTGGCCACGGCGGACGAGGACGAGGTCTATAACCTTGTGAAGGCGCTTGATCTCAGCTTCCCGGCCTACAAGGACGCGAATGCCGACATGCCGCTCTGGGTGCTGGAGGAGTCGGGCACCACGCCGTCTGGTGCGCCCTTCCATCCCGGCGCGATCCGCTACCTGCGCGAGCGCGGCATCTGGGACGACCAGGATGACGCGTGGAACGACAAGCGGATTGCCGCCATCGAGACGACCAAGGCACTCTGGGCCGAGGCCGTCAAGGAGGCCGATGCCAGCGGCGTGTCCAATGACGACTGGCCGGCCTTCTGGGAAGATTACCGCGCCAGCCACGCCCGGTAATCCCGGATTCCGGGGACGCAGGCCCGGCCCGGTCCGGGCTGCGTCCTGACCGGGCCGCGCGCCCCCGCACCGCCTGTCTTCCGACACTTGCCCACAGGATATGGTCATGTCCCCCGACGCTTCCCCCCAAGCCCCGCAGGTCGCCAGATACTGGCGCGCCACGGACACGCGCCTTTCCGGACCCGCGTGGTTCGCGGTGCTGGCCCTGTCCGCCACCGGCATCCTGTTGATCATCAACCAGATCTTCAACCTGCAGGTGCTGGGCTTCCGCCCGATCAGCACCGCCTATTACTACATGGTGCTGGGCCTGTTCATGCCGGTCGCCTTTCTGGGCACGCCCGCGCGCGCGGCGGATGCGACCCGCGTCCGCTGGTATGACTGGGGCCTCGCGGCGCTGGCCTTCGCGGTCTGCATGACCTTCGCGTGGAACACCGATGCCATCCTCTATCAGGGCTGGGAATTCGAGGCGCCGCCCCTCATCATCGTCATGGCGACCGTGCTTGTCCTGCTGTCGCTGGAGGCGGTGCGGCGCTGCGCGGGCCTGCCGCTTTTCATCATCTGCCTGATCTTCGCGACCTTCCCGCTTTATACCGGGCATCTGTCGGGCTTCCTGTGGGGCGCGCAGATGAGCTTCAGCGAGACGGTGCTGAGCCATGCGCTGGGGGTCGAAAGCATCATCGGCATCCCGCTGCGGGTGATCGCGGATCTGCTGATCGGCTTCATCCTGTTCGGCGTGGCGCTGACCGTGTCGGGGGGCGGCACCTTCTTCATGGATCTGGCCAGCGCGCTGATGGGCCATGCCCGGGGCGGCCCGGCCAAGGTGGCGATCCTGTCCTCGGGGTTTTTCGGCTCGCTTTCGGGCAGCGTCATCTCCAACGTGATCTCCACCGGGTCGATGACCATTCCGACCATGAAGAAATGCGGCTACCCGCCCACCTATGCGGCGGCGGTGGAATCCTGCGCCTCCACCGGCGGGGCGCTGATGCCGCCCGTCATGGGGTCCGTGGCCTTCGTCATGGCCTCGTTCATGAACGTGCCCTATGCCGACATCATGATCGCGGCCACGGTTCCGGCGCTGCTGTTCTATCTGGTGCTGCTGATCCAGACCGACTGCTACGCCGCGCGCAACGGGCTGAAGGGCCTGCCGCGCGACGAGCTGCCGAAGCTCTGGCACGCGCTGCGCTCGGGCTGGATCTATCTGGTCAGCCTTGCCGCGCTGGTGGTGCTGCTGCTGGCCACCAATGCCGAGGCGAAGGCGCCATTTTATGTCACCGTGCTGCTGCTGGTCACGGCACTGGTCCGCGCCCGCAAGGACGGGATGCTGGCCCCGCTTGTCGCCATGGTGCTGGAGGTGGGCGCCACCATCGGCATGCTGGTCGGCGTGCTGGCAGGCGTCGGCATGATCGTGGGGGCGCTGGCCATCACCGGGGTCGGCAACGCCTTCAGCCGCGAGCTTCTGCAATATGCGGGCGGCAATCCCTATCTGCTGCTGCTGCTGGGGGCGCTGACCAGCTTCATCCTTGGCATGGGGATGACGGTGTCGGCCTGCTACATCTTCCTTGCCGTGGTGCTGGCGCCCGCGCTGGAACAGGCGGGGTTCAGCCAGATGGCCTCGCATCTCTTCATCCTCTACTGGGCGATGCTGTCCTACATCACCCCGCCCGTGGCCATGGCTGCCGTGGCCGCCGCCTCCATCGCCAAATCTCCGGCGCTGCAGACCGGGGTGCTGGCGATGCGGCTGGGGGCGATCCTGTTCGTGCTGCCTTTCCTCTTCGTGCTGAACCCCAACCTGATCCTAGAGGGCGAGCCGCTCAACATCGCCATCGCCGTGTCGACTGCGGTGCTGTCGATCCTGATGCTGGCCGCCGCGTCGGAGCGCTGGATCTATCTGCTGAACCGTCGCGCCAAGGGCTGGGAGGTGCTGGTGCTGCTGGCAGGCGGGCTGTGCCTGCTGGTGCCCGAACGGCTGACGGATCTTGCGGGGCTGGCGGCGCTGGCGCTGGTGATGGGCGCGGGCTTCGCCACCCGCGCCCCGGCCCCCAAGACCCCCGCAAAGGAGACCGTGCGATGACCCATCCGTTTCAGGTCACCCGCCCCGATGGCTGCCGCCTGCAGGCCCGGCTTGACGGGCCCGAGGAGGCGCCCTGCGTGGTGCTGGTGAATTCCGTGCTGACCGATCTTGCGGTCTGGGATGCGCAGATCCCCGCGCTTGCCGCGCGCTACCGGGTGCTGCGGTATGACCAGCGCGGCCATGGCGGATCCGACGCGCCCGAGGGGGCGATGGATTTCGACCGGTACGGCGCCGATCTGCTGGCGGTGATGGACGGCGCCGGGGTGGACCGCTGCGCCGTGGTGGGCCTGTCCATGGGCTGTCCCACGGCGCTTGCCGCCACAGCCGCCGCCCCCCACCGTTTTGCCGCGTTTGTGGCGGTGGACGGCGTCGCCAGAAGTGCCCCGGGCCGCGAGGCGTTCTGGGCCGAACGGCGCGACACCGCGCGGCGCGACGGGATGCAGGCCATCGCCGACAGCACCGCGCCGCGCTGGCTGCCCGGCCTTGCCCCGGAGGCGGAGCAGAGCCAGCGCCTGCGCCGGATGATCGCCGCCACGCCAGTGGCGGGCTTTGCCGCCGCGACCCATGCGCTTGGCGCCTATGACCACGCCGCCGCTGCCGCAGCACTTGCCTGTCCGGTGCTGGCCATCGCGGGGGCCGAAGATGGCGCCATGCCCGAGGCCATGGCCCGGCAGTTCGGAGGACTTCCCGGCGCGCAGACCGCCGTGATCCCCGGGGCAGGCCACCTGCCCAATTTCCAGACCCCCGACGCCTTTACCCGCGTCCTGCTGGCCTTCCTTGACGGCAAGGCCTTCCAGACCACGAAGGAGCCCGCCTGATGTCAGGTCCGCTGTCCCATATCCGAGTTCTTGACCTGAGCCGCATCATGGCCGGTCCATGGAGCGGCCAGACCCTTGCCGATCTTGGCGCCGATGTCATCAAGGTCGAACGCGCGGGCGAGGGCGACGACACCCGCCGCTGGGGCCCGCCCTTTCTGAACGATGCCGAAGGCAGGCCGACGCAGGAGGCGGGCTATTACCTGTCGGTGAACCGGGGCAAGCGGTCCGTGGCGCTGGATCTGAAATCCGAAGCGGGCCGCGAGACGGTGCGCGCCCTTGCCGCGCAAAGCGACATCCTGCTGGAGAATTTCAAGACCGGCACGCTGGACCGCATGGGGCTGGGTTATGACGATCTGCAGAAGGTCAATCCGCGGCTGATCTACTGCTCCATCACCGGCTTCGGGCTGACCGGGCCGCGCGCGGGCGATGCGGCCTATGATTTCATGATTCAGGGCATGGGCGGGCTGATGAGCGTGACCGGCGCCCCGGATGACACCCTCGGCGGCGGTCCGCAGAAGGTGGGGGTGCCTATCGTCGACATCATGACCGGCATGTATGCCTCCATCGGGGTGCTGGCGGCGCTGGCGCAGCGCGACCGCACCGGCAAGGGCGATCACATCGATCTGGCCATGCTCGACGTGTCGGTGGCGATGCTGGCCAATCAGGCGATGAATTATCTTGTGTCGGGGCAGCCGCCGGTGCGCCGCGGCAACCGGCATCCGAACATCCAGCCGCAGAACGTCTATCCGGTGGCTGATGGCCATATCGTGCTGGCCGTGGGCAATGACGGGCAGTTCCGCAAGTTCGCCGAGGCCATCGGCCGCCCCGACCTGCCCGATCTGCCGGAATTTGCCACCAATGCCGGGCGGGTGGAAAACCTGCCCGCGCTGGAAGAGATCCTGATCGAAGCGCTGGCGCAGGGCACGGTGGATCACTGGGTCGCCCTCTTTGCGGCGGCGGGCGTGCCATCGGGGCCGATCAACACTGTGGACCGGGTGTTCGAGGATCCTCAGGTGCGCCACCGCCAGATGCTGCGCGACATCCCCCATCCGCTGGGCGGCGATCTGAAACAGGTGGCGAGCCCGCTGAATTTCCGCAACGCGCCGCTGGCCTATGACCGGGCGCCCCCGCTGCTGGGACAACATACGGAGGAGGTGCTGGACATGCTCGGACTGAAGGAGCGCCAGTCATGAACGACCAGATCAGGACCGGCCCGGCCCAGACCGGGGGCCGCATCAGCTTTCCCGCCCCCGCCGAGATGACCGCAGCGCAGCGCGAGGTCTATGACCAGATCGTGTCCGGCCCCCGGGGCGTGCTGGTGGGGCCGCTGCGCGCGGCGCTGCACAACCCCGTGCTGGCGGACCGCTGGCAGCGTCTGGGGCAGGTGCTGCGCTTTGAAACCTCGATCCCGGCGCGGCTGAACGAACTGGCCATCCTTGTGACCGCGCGGCGCTGGAACAGCGATCTGGAATGGACGATCCACGAACGCGACGCCGCGCGCGCCGGGCTTGATCCGCGCTTCGCGGCGGCGATCCGCAGCGGCGGCGCCCCCGATTTCGGCGAGGATGCCGCCGCGCGCGAGGTCTACGAATACACCCGCCAGCTGCAGACGCATGGCAATGTCACCGATGCCGTCTATGACGCCATCGTGGACCGCTGGGGCGAGGTCGGCGTGGTCGAACTGACGGCGGTGATCGGCTATTATTCCATGGTGGCGATGACCCTGAACGTCCACCGCATTCCGCTGCCGGACGGGGCGGGCGACACCCTGCCCGGACCGCATGACACGCTGAGCGCGCTGGCGCCCGCGCGGGAGGGCTGAGCATGTTCTACGATCCCCGCAGCGAAGATCACGGTCTGCCGCATAACCCATGGCTGGCGCTGATCGTGCCGCGCCCCATCGGCTGGATCTCCACCACGTCGGCGGCGGGCGTGCCGAACCTTGCGCCCTACAGCTGTTTCAACGCGATTGCGGGCAAGCCGCCTTTTGTGATGTTTTCGTCCGACAGCCCCAAACACAGCGTGACCAATGCCGAAGAGACCGGGTTTTTCTGCGTCAACATCGCGACTTATCCGCTGCGCGAGGCGATGAACCGCTCCTCCGCGCCCTATCCCGAAGGCACCGACGAATTTGTCGAGGCGGGGCTGACCGCCGTGCCCTGCCGCAACATCCCGGTGATGCGGGTGGCGGAATCGCCGGTCTCCGTCGAATGTCGCCTGTCGCAGCTTGTCACCCTGACCCCCGCCACCGGCGCCGACTGCGCCAACCGCATCGCCATCGGCGAGGTGGTGGGCATCCATATCGACGAGGCGGTCCTGCGCGACGGGCTGGTCGATGTGGAGGCGCTGCAACCGCTGGGGCGCATGGGCTATATGGAATATACCGTGCCGCCCCGGTCCTTCACCATGTCCCGCCCGGTGCTGGACGCGCAGGGAAAGGCCGCAAAATGACCGCCAGTTTTGACACGCTGACGCTGGAAATCCGCGATCTGGTCGCCACGGTGACCTTCAACAGGCCGCCGGTCAACGCGCAGAACAACCGCCTGCGCGAAGAACTGGCCGAGGTGATCGACGAACTGGGCGACCGGTCCGACGTGCGCGCCATCATCCTGACCGGGGCGGGCAAGACCTTTTCCGCCGGGGCCGACCTGTCCGAACGCCCCACACAGGATCCGGGCCGCTACACCGCTCATAACCGCCGGGTGCGCGCCAGCTTCGACTGCCTGCTGGAATGCCCCAAGCCGGTCATCGCCGCCATCAACGGCGCCGCCATCGGTGCGGGCTGCGTTGCGGCGCTTTGCTGCGATATCCTCGTGACCTCGGAGCGGGGCTTTCTGCAGATGACGGAGGTGACGGTGGGTCTGGCGGGCGGGGTCGCCCATGTGCGGCGGCATTTTGGCGAATCCGACGCGCGGCTGCTGATCTACACCGCCCGCCGCATCTATGGCCCCGACCTGCTGCGGATGAACGTCGCCTCTGCCTGCACCGCGCCGGAGGATCTGCTGGACGCGGCATGGACCATCGCCGCAGACATCGCCCGCGCCAGCCCTTCGGCGGTGCGCGCGGCGAAGCGGTCGTTTCAGCTGACCGAAGGCATGTCGATCTATGACGCCTACCGGTTCGAGCAGAACCAGACCAAGGCGCTGTCCACTTCCGAAGACAGCGCCGAGGCGATGGCGGCGTTTCGCGAAAAGCGCGCGCCGGTGTTCCGCGGCTGAGCGTGCGCCCCCGGTCGCCGGACCGGGGGTCAGCGCAGCTTGACCTCGATCTTCATCATGTCGCCGCGATAGATGCCATTGGCCAGCAGGATGATGTCGCCATGCTGGTCCACCGCGATCCGCTGCACCTTGGCCACCGGATCGCCGATCGACACGTTGAGCTGGCTGGCGGTTTCCAGATCGGCGGATCCGATGGTGACGATCTGCACCGCATCCTCCACCGTGTGGCCGGGCAGTTCATGCGCCAGCCGCATCGCGGTCAGCCGGGTATAGGCGTCGTCCGGGATCAGCGGGCAGAGCCGTTCGTCCACATAGACATCGCCCAGCAGGAACGCGGTGCCCGCGCGGCTGTGACGGCGGCGCAGGTGCCGGTAGGTGGGCGCGGGCGTGCCGATGGCGCTTTCCCGATGCGGCAGCGAGGTGCCGCGTTCATCGCCCAGGATCTCGATCAGCGCATTGTCCCGCGCGATCAGCAGGCCGGACCAGTCGGTCTTGACCTCGCACCACAGGTCGCGGCTGGGGCGTTCCACCACGAAGGTGCCCTTGGCGCGGTAGCGCTCGATCAGGCCTTCATCCTCGATGATGTCCAGCGCCTGCCGGATCGTCATGGTCGCCACGCCGCATTGTTCGGCCAGTTCCTTGACCGTGGGGATCTTGGCGCCCACCTTCCACTCGCCAGTCTCGATCCGCTGCCGGAACAGGCTGGCAAGCTGGATGTAGCGGGACACGTTGCTTTTCTGAAGCGCCCTGACCGTTGCGTTATCTGCCCTCACGGGTGGCATGGGTTGCCCCTTGTTGATCTCTGTCCCCAAGATATAGCCGCCCGGGGCCCCGGCATAAAGCCCAAACCCTAGGTTTTTGACACTTGTGCCGCGCCTCGGCGCCTATCCTGCGGAAAACCGCAGCTGGCCTGCGGTGACATCCACCGCGTCGGGCTGGTCGTCCTGCACCATCGTGGCGCTGACGGAATGGCGTGCCTGCCATGCCGCCGCGACCCCGGCAAGCTGCGGGAAATGGCCGCGCCAGTCCGCATCATTCCAGCGGAAATCAAGCTGCCCCAGCGCGCAGACCAGCGCGATCTGGCCAATGCCGAACGGGGCCCCGGCCAGATCCTCCGCCTCTGTCTCCAGCGCGGTCATGGTCGCCTGAACCTTGGCCTGCCAGCCGGAGGTGATGCCCTGCCACGGCCCCGCCTCGCGCAGAAGTTCGGTCCGCCACAGCAGCAGCATCTCCAGCAGCCCGTCGCCCATGGCCTGCCAGCGCAGCTGCCGGAGGCGCGCGGCAGGCTCCGCCGGAAAAAGCCCGGCCTTCGCCCGCAGATCCAGATATTCGCAGATCACCCGGCTGTCGAAAAGCGCGGGACCGTCGCCGGTGACCAGCGCCGGGATCTTGCCCAGCGGGTTGTCGGCCAGCACCGCCGCATTGGGCGGCAGATGCAGCGCCACGACCGACCGCTGCAGCGCCACCTCCGGCAGCAGGCCGGTTTCGTGCAGGGTGATCATCACCTTGCGGACATAGGGCGACCGGGGCGACCAGTGCAGGGTCATGGTCATGGGCGCGGCCTCCGTGCAGGTTGGTAAGTCATCTTGCGTCAGCCTTTCTGTTCGGTCCTGATCTGGTCCAGCACGCGGGCGACCGGGCCCGCGCAAAAGCCGTGGCCGACCGCCTGCCGCAGCGCATCCTGATCGGCCGCAAGTGCCGCCTTCTGCTGCGCTGCAGCCCAGTGAAGCGGCCCGCCGCGCCAGCGCGGAAAGCCATAGCCGTTGGTCAGCGCCACATCCACATCCGACGGGCGCTGCGCCACGCCTTCGTCCAGCAGCAGCGCCGCCTCGTTGACGATGGCGGCCAGAAGCTGGCGCTGGATCGTCGCCGCATCCGGCACCTTGGGCGCAATCCCGGCCTGCTGCCGCGCGGCCTCGATCATCGCCGCCACCTCGGGCGAGGGCATGGGGGCACCGTCGGGGTAGTCATACCAGCCCGCGCCGGTCTTGCGGCCCAGCCGTCCGGCCTCGCAGAGCTGATCGGGGATGGCCACATATCGCGCCTGCGGGTCGCGCCGGGGGGCCTGCCGCTTGCGCATGGCCCATGCGATGTCCAGCCCCGACAGGTCGGCCACCGCAAAGGGCCCCATGGCGAAGCCGAACTCTGTTGCTGCCGCGTCGACCTGCTCCGGGCTTGCGCCATCCAGCACCAGCAGTTCGGCGCGGCGGCGATAGGCGGCGTAGATCCGGTTGCCGACAAAACCTTCGGCCACCCGCGCCACCACCGGTTGCTTGCCAAGATCGCGCGCCAGCCGCAGCCCGGTGGCCAGCGCCACGTCAGAGGTGGCCTGCGCCCGCACCACCTCCAGCAGCGGCATGACATCGGCGGGGCTGAAGAAATGCAGCCCCAAGAGCCGCTGCGGATCGGTAAGCGCCGCGCCCATCTCGTCGATGTCGAGATAGGAGGTGTTGGTGGCCAGCAGCGCCTGCGGCGGCAGCGCGGCTTCCATGCGCGCCAGCACCTGCTGCTTGACCGCCATATCCTCGAACACCGCCTCGATGCCCAGATCGCACCCGGCAAGCGCGCGATCCTCCAGCGCGCCGGTCAGGGCGGCGCGGCGCGCGGCGGCCTCGTTTGCGGAGAGGCGCCCCTTGGCCACGGCCTTGTCCAGATGTGCGGCCAGCCCGGCCATGGCCCGGTCCAGACTCGCCTGATCGCGTTCGACCAGCACGACCGGCAGCCCGGCGGCAAGGAAAGCCCGCGCGATGCCCTGCCCCATGGTGCCGCCGCCCACCACACCCACGCGGCTGATGCGGCGGGCCTGCGCCATATCCAGCCCGTCCACCGTCGCCGCGCGGCGTTCGGCAAAGAACAGATGGCGCAGCGCCACGGCATCCTCCGCCAGCCGCAGGCGCTGGAACACCGCGCGCTCTTCGGCGAGCGCCGCCGCCGCATCCTGCCCGGCGCTGGCGCGGACCAGCCGGATCGCCTCCGCCACGTTGGGGCGGCCTTTGCCGCGCCGCAGCGCCCGCGTCGCCGCCGCGTCGATCCGCTCCGGGGCCTCGGCGGGCGGGGTCAGGTCCAGCGCCCGCCGCTTCGGCTGTGGTGCGTCAGCAAGAAAGGCCAGCGCCCCTTCCAGCAGATCCCCGGTCACGATGCGGTCGATCAGCCCGTCCTCCTGCGCCACGTCCACGCGGATCCGCGCGGCGCTGCAGATCAGCTCGATCGCGCGCGCGACCCCGGCCAGCCGGGGCAGGCGCTGCGTGCCGCCCGCGCCGGGGACAAAGCCCAGCCCCACCTCGGGCAGGCCGACCTGCGTGCCGGGCGCGGCCAGCCGGTAATCGCAGCCAAGCGCCAGTTCGAACCCGCCGCCAAGCGCCACCCCGTGCAGCGCCGCCACGACGGGAAAGGGCGCCTCTTCGATCAGGCGGATCACCTGCGGCAGGTCGGGCGGGGCCAGCGGTTTGCCGAATTCGCGCAGATCGGATCCTGCGACAAAGCAGCGGCCCGCCCCGATCAGCACGGCGGCGGTGGCCCCCTGCCGGGTGGCGCGGGCGATCCCCTCGGCCAGCCCGGCGCGGACGGCATGGGATCCGGCATTGACCGGGGGATTGTCGATGCGCAGCACGGCGGTGCTGCCGATCATCTTGAACCGCACGCCGGGGGCGGCTGCTGTCTCTGGCTGCATGTCCACCGCGTCTGTCTCCTTCGGGTCCGTGGGTGCCGGGTCCGGACCTTAAGTTACATTAAGCTAGTTGTATAGTTCAAATTCTTGACGCATCTTTCGGGCAACGCCATTTCCGGAAAGGACTGCCATGAGACCCTTCGAGCGGCTGCGCGTCATCGACGCCACCCATGTGCTGGCGGGGCCCTTCGCCGCCTATCAGCTGGCGGTGATGGGTGCCGATGTCATCAAGATCGACCGTCCGGGCGAGCCCGATCAGGTGCGCCTGCAGGGGCCGGATGCAGAACTGAGCGCCGCCGAGATGGGCACCACCTATCTGGCGCAGGGGGCGAACAAACGCTCTGCCGCGCTGGATCTGAAAACCCCCGGCGGGCAGGAGGCGCTGCGGGCGCTGCTGCGCGACGCCGATGTCTTTGTCGAGAATTACCGCCCCGGCGCGCTGGCCTCGCTGGGGCTGGGCTATGACGAGATCGCGCGGATCAACCCCCGGCTGGTCTATTGTTCTGTGTCGGCCTTCGGGCAGGACGGGCCGCGCGGGCCGGAAACCGGCTATGACTTCGTGTTTCAGGCGGTGGCGGGGCTGATGGCGCTGACCGGCACCGAAGAGACCGGGCCGCTCAAGTCCGGGGCGCCGGTGGTCGATTACGCCACCGGCTACATGACCGCCTTTGCGATCAGCGCCGCGCTGTTTCACCGCGAACGCAACGGGCGGGGTCAGCATATCGACCTTGCCATGTTCGACGCGACGCTGATGCTGATGAGCACCCATGTCACCGCGCTGACCGCAGGTGGCAAGGCACCCCATCCCGAGGGCAACCGGTTCAACGTGGCGGGGGTGGGCGCCTATGACACCGCCGACGGGCTGCTGATGCTGGGCGCTGCCAACATGCGCCAGCAGAAACGCCTGTGGGAGGCGCTGGACCGGCCCGACATGGTCAAGACCCGCCACGCCGACCGCATCCCCGCCCATGCCGCCGAGGCGGCGGTGCTGCGCGAGGTGATGCTGACCCGCACCGCCTCCGAGTGGGAGGCGTATCTGCGCGACCATGGTGTGCCCGCAGGCAAGGTCCGCCCGCTGGAGGAGGCGCTGGCCGATCCGCAGCTGGCGCATCGTGGCGTGCTGCAGCCGCTGCCGCAGCCATTGGGCCGGGCGGGGGAGTATCGCGTGCCGGTGGCGCCCTTCCTGATGTCCGAAGGCAGCCCCAGCGTTTCGACGCCGCCACCGCATCTGGGCGCCCATACCACCGAGGTGCTGGCCGAGGCCGGTTTTGATCCCGATCGCATCGCCGCCCTGCTGTCCGAAGGGGCCGCGGTGCAGGGCCGCGCGCCCGGGGCGGATCAATAAAGTTGAAGAATCATATTTATGATTTTATAAATCCGCTCACCCGTGCCGACCGGCGCGGGGCGTGACGGAGGAGGAGAGATGATGAAAGCGATCGTTGCAGCGATGGGGCTGACCCTTGCCCTGACCGGGGGCGGCATGGCGGAGACCGGGGCGGTGGAAAAGACGGTGATGAACGGCGAGACGCAGGTGGGCTATTCGGTCCGTGGCGAGGGGCCGCTGGTGGTGATGATCGCCTCCACCGGGCGCGGGGCTGCCGAATTCGGCCCGCTGGCCGATCGGCTGGCCGAACGCGGCTACAAGGTGGCGCTGCCGGAGCCGCGCGGCATCGGGCAGAGCACTGGCAGGCTGGAAGAGGTGAGCTTTCACGATTTTGGCGATGATTTTGCCGCCGTGATCACCGAGGAGGGCGGCGATGCGATCGTGGCGGGCCATGCCTATGGCCAGTGGATCGCCAAGACCATCGCCTCGGACCATCCCGATCTGGTGCGCGGGCTGGCGCTGGTGGCGGGGGGCGCCAAGTCCTGGCCTGCCGAGCTGTCCGACGCGATCACCATGATCAACGACCCCGCCTCCAGCCGGGCGCAGCGCATGGAGGGGCTGATGCTGGCGTTTTTCACCGACGAGCAGACCGCCGAGCCATGGCTGGAGGGCTGGCATCAGGACGTGACGCAGAGCCAGCGCGCCGCCCGCAAGCTGACCGAGCGCGACAGCTACTGGGCCGGGGGCAGCGCGCCGATCCTTGACCTGCAGGCCGGATCCGATCCGTTCCGCCCAGAAGAGTCTCGCAACGAGGTCCGGGACGAGCTGGGCGCAGACCGCGTCACGGTCAAGGTGATCGAGGGCGCGAGCCACGCGCTGCCCGCCGCAAAGCCGGTGGAGACCGCGGATGCCATCGCCGACTGGGCCGATACGCTGCCCCGGCGCTGACAGAGTCCCTGCGGGGCGGGAACGGGGTCTGCGCCCCGCTGTCCTGCTCCGGACAGGTGGCACACAGGGTCACGGCTCGGACGGGCGCCCCGGCAGGATCACGGGGCGCCCGATCCCTGTTTTGCGGGGCTGTTGCAGATTTCCCGTGACAGACCTGTCTAGTCCTGTCTAGTCTTGCTGAGCAGACAGGGGACAGCATGGCGCAGCCCGAACCCAGGACCAAATCCGAACGCATCGCCCGGGTGCTGGAGGCCGAGATCCGCTCCGGCTTTCTGCATGACGGCGCGGCGCTGTCGAGCGAGACGGCGCTGGTCGCGCGGTTTGCCGTGTCGCGCGCGACGGTGCGCAAGGGGCTGGGGGTGCTGGCGGCCAAGGGGCTGATCCGCACCAAGGTCGGCATCGGGTCCTTCGTGACCTATGGCGGTGCTGTGATCGACAACGGTCCGGGCTGGAGCCTTGCGCTGTCCGAGGGCGAGACCCGCATGGGGGTGCGCATCCTGAGCATCACCCGGCAGCCGATGGATCTGGACGCGCCGCAGGTCGCGGCGGCCGAGGTGCTGGCGGTGGACCGGCTGCGCTTTCGCGAAAACACCGGCCGGGCGCTGACGCTGGAACGGTCCCGCGTGCCGTGGCGCGAGGATTTTGCCGCCCTGCTGCGCACCGGGCTGGAGCAGGGCTCGCTCAGCCGCGAGCTGGAGCTGCGGGGGCTGTCGCCCGCCTCGGGGGAGGAATGGGCCAATGTCCTGCCCGCGCTGTCGGCGGCGGATGCGGCGCTGATGGGCCGCAGCGCGGGCGAGCCGATGCTGCGCCTGCGCCGCCTGACCCGCACCGCCTCGGGGCGGGTGGTGGAATATGTGGAAAGCCTGCTCGACCCCGAGCTTTTTGGACTGCACATGGAGTTCTGAGCATGGATGACGCAGCCTTCCTTCGCGCCCGTGCCACGCTGCTGGGTCTTGCCATGGGCGATGCGCTCGGGATGCCCGCGCAGACCCTGACCCGGGCGGAAATCCGCGCGCGCTATGGCCGGATCACCGGCTTTGTGGCGCCGTTTGCCGGGCATCCGGTGTCGCACGGGCTGCGCGCCGCGCAGGTGACCGACGACACCGAACAGACCCTGCTGCTGGCACGGCGGCTGATCGCCGATCCGGTCGGGTTCGACGAGGCGGGCTGGGCCCGCGACCTGCTGGACTGGGAGGCGGGGATCCGGGCCAAGGGGCTGCAGGATCTGCTGGGGCCCTCTTCGCGCGCGGCGATCGAGGCGCTGCTGGCCGGGGCCTCGCCAGAGGTGACGGGGGCGCGCGGCACCACCAATGGCGCCGCGATGCGCATTGCCCCCATCGGCATCATGACCCCGCCCGAGACTGCCGCGCTGGTGGCGCGGGTGGCGCGGACCTGCCGGGTGACCCACAACACAGGCGAGGCCATCGCCGCCGCCGCCGCCGTGGCCATGACGGTCAGCTGCGGCCTTGCCGGGGCGGATATGGATGCGGCGCTGGATCCGGCGCTGGCCGCCTGCCGGGCCGGGCAGGCGCAGGGCAATGCCGTGGGCGAGCCCGACATGGCGGGGCGCATCGCGCTGGCGCTGCGGCTGGCAGAGGGCGGCGACGAAGCGGCGCTGATCGCGGGCATCGGCAGTTCCGTGGCCAGCCGCGACAGCGTGCCCATGGCCTTTGGCCTGCTGCGGCTGGCGCGGGGCGATCTGTGGCGGGCGCTGGAACGGGCCGCCAATGTGGGCGATGACACCGACACCATCGGCGCCATGGCGGGGGCGATGGCCGGGGCCTTGGGCGGCAGCGTGCCAGAGGCGGCGGCGGCAGAGCTGCGCGCGGCCAATGATCTGGATCTGGACGGGGTGGCGCGGGGCCTGCTGGCGCTGCGCGCAGCCGCCGAGAGGAAGCCATGAGCCTGCTTCTGCAGATGACCGGCCCGGTGATGGATCTGACCTATCACCTGCGCGCGCTGCCCGCCTCGGGCACCGAGGCGGAGGTAACGGGCTTTGCCATGGCCCCGGGCGGAGGCTTCAACGCGATGGCGGCGGCGCGCGCGGCGGGCATGGCGGTGCGGCTTGGCGGAACGCTGGGCAGCGGCCCCTTTGCCGGGATCGTGGCGGCGCGGCTGGCGGATCTGGGCATCGCGCTTGCGCGCCCGCCGCGTGCGGGGCTGGATCAGGGCTGCTGCACCGTGCTGCTGGAACCTGATGGCGAACGCAGCTTCATCGCCTTTCCCGGCGCGGAGGGTCATGTTGCGCCCGGGGATCTGGCGGCCATAGATCTGGCGGGGGTCAGCCATGTGCTGCTGTCCGGCTACACGCTGCATTACCCGCAGGCGCGTGCGGCGGTGGCGGAGTGGGTGGCGCGGCTGCCGCGCGCGGTGGTGCTGGTTTTTGATCCCGCGCCGGTGGTGGCGCGGCTGGCGGAGGAGGTGCTGCGCCCGGTCATGGCGCGGGCCGACTGGATCAGCGCCAATGCCGCCGAGGCCGCCGTGCTGACCGGCGAGCCCGACCCCGGGGAGGCCGCGCGTGCGCTGGCACGGGGGCGGGCAGGGGCGGTGCTGCGTCAGGGCGCCATGGGCTGTCTGCTGGCCAGCGGTGGCACGCTCTGCGCGGTGGCCCCGCACCGGGTCACCCCGGTGGACACCAACGGCGCGGGCGACTGCCATATCGGCAGTTTCATCGCGGAACTGGCCCGCAGCGACGATGCGGTGCGGGCCGCGCGCTATGCCAACGTGGCCGCGGCGCTGTCGATCACCCAAGCGGGGCCTGCGACCGCCCCGGCACGGGAGCAGGTGCTGCCCCTGCTCTGAAATTCCGACACCCGGGCATCCGCACCGGATCCCATCGACCAACACGGAGGACCAACCCATGAAACCAGCACTGCTTTCCCTTCTTGCCCTCGCCGTGACGACGGGGGGCGCCGTGGCGGAGGAGATCCGCGTGCTCAACTGGCAGGGCTACGGCACCGATCAGGACTTTGCCACCGCGCCTTTTGCCGAGGCCACGGGCCACAGCATCGTGCATGAATATTTCAACTCCGAACAGGAGATGCTGACCAAGCTGCGCACCAATCCCGGCGCCTATGACGTGGTGCTGGTCAATGCGGTCTACACCCAGCAGGCGGTGGCGGAGGGGCTTCTGGCGCCCATCGACACCTCGGGGATGGAGAATTACGCGGGCGTGCCCGAGAGCTTTGCCCAGAACCCCATGCTGGTGCAGGAAGGCACGGTCTATGGTGTGCCGTGGACATGGGGCCTGACCTCTTTCGCCATCAACAGCTCGGTCATCGACACCGCCCCCGACAGCATTCAGGCGCTGTGGGATCCGGCCTATGCGGGCCGGGTTTCCATCCGCGATGACGCGGTGGAGGCGCTGCAGCTTGCGGCGCTGGCCACCGGGCAGGACATCAACGACATCACCGATCTGGAGGCGGCGGAGGCCAAGCTGGCGGAGCTTCTGCCCAACCTGCGCACCTTCTGGAGCAGCGAGAACGACTGGAACCAGTTCATGGCGGCGGGGGAGCTGGACATCGCCAGCTACTGGTCGGGCTCGGCCAGCCGCTCGGCCTCGCTGGGGCTGCCGGTGGAATTCGTGGTGCCGCAGGAAGGCGCCATCGGCTGGCTGGACGGGCTGTCGGTCCCGGCCACCTCCGAACACAAGGAGGCGGCGCAGCAGTTCATCGACTGGATGATCGATCCCGAGTTCTACGTGCGCTGGGATCAGGACGGCGCCCCCGCCTCCGCCAATGCCGAGGCTGCGGCGGCCCTGCCCGAGGAGGCGTTCAACAAGCGCGTGCTGGGTGATCCGGAAGTGGCGGCGCGCGTCACCTTCCAGACCCCGCTCAGCAACGACCGGCGCGAGACCTATCTGGAGATCTGGCAGCGCCTGAAGGCCGCGCAGTAACCCGGCCGGGGGGGGCCTGCGGGCCCGGCC